>JAOASC010000019.1 GCA_025210295.1 Flavobacteriales bacterium
CGCTTACTTCTGGTAAGCCGCAGTGAATAGACCCAGGCGACTGTTTATCAAAAACACATGGCTTTGCTAAATCGAAAGATGATGTATAAGGCCTGACACCTGCCCGGTGCTGGTAGGTTAAGTGGAGATGTTAGCTTCGGCGAAGCAGTTAAATGAAGCCCCAGTAAACGGCGGCCGTAACTATAACGGTCCTAAGGTAGCGAAATTCCTTGTCGGGTAAGTTCCGACCTGCACGAATGGTGTAACGATCTGGGTACTGTCTCGGCCACGAGCTCGGTGAAATTGTAGTAACGGTGAAGATGCCGTTTACCCGCAACGGGACGGAAAGACCCCGTGCACCTTTACTATAGCTTCACGTTGGTATTGGATAATTGATGTGTAGGATAGGTGGGAGATTATGAAGCGGCTTCGCTAGGAGTCGTGGAATCAACCTTGAAATACCACCCTTTAATTATTCGATGCCTAACTTGGGAACAAGGACAGCGTGTGGTGGGTAGTTTGACTGGGGTGGTCGCCTCCAAAAGAGTAACGGAGGCTTCTAAAGGTGCCCTCAGTACGCTTGGTAACCGTACGTAGAGTGTAATGGCACAAGGGCGCTTGACTGTGAGACCGACAAGTCGAGCAGGTACGAAAGTAGAGCATAGAGATCCGGTGGTTCCGCATGGAAGGGCCATCGCTCAAAGGATAAAAGGTACGCCGGGGATAACAGGCTGATCACTCCCAAGAGCTCACATCGACGGAGTGGTTTGGCACCTCGATGTCGGCTCGTCACATCCTGGGGCTGGAGAAGGTCCCAAGGGTTGGGCTGTTCGCCCATTAAAGTGGCACGCGAGCTGGGTTCAGAACGTCGCGAGACAGTTCGGTCCCTATCTGTTGTGGGCGTTAGATATTTGAGAGAACCTGTCCCTAGTACGAGAGGACCGGGATGGACACACCACTGGTGTACCTGTTGTGGCGCCAGCTGCATCGCAGGGTAGCTATGTGTGGTTGAGATAAGCGCTGAAAGCATCTAAGCACGAAACTCTTCTCAAGATGAGATATCTTTTAAGGGTCGTTAAAGACGATGACGTTGATAGGCTACAGGTGTAAAGTCAGTGATGGCAAAGCCGAGTAGTACTAATTACCCGTAAGCTTTTAATAGGAGCATTTTATTTTGAATCGGGTCTGATTACAAGACTAATTTTATTAACTATTTTCAATATGTTATGATATTAACCGTTTTCGGTGACTATTGCAATGGAGTCCACCTCTTCCCATTCCGAACAGAGAAGTTAAGCCCATTAGCGCAGATGGTACTAGAGTAAAATCTGGGAGAGTATGTCGTTGCCGGTTTTTGAAAAGCCTTTACAAAAATAATTGTAAAGGCTTTTTTTTGATGAAAACTTTTTAGCGAAAAATTCGATCGCTCTTAATTAAAGACTAAAATTGAGCCCCTTTATCGTCCCTTGAATATAAAATAGTTTCTTAAGTAAGAATTTTATCTTTGATTTTTTATCATGACATCTACAATAAATAAAGGCCTCTCTAGGATTTATTTATCATTTTAATGTTCGTATGCATGTAGAACTATAAAATAGTCTCTATTGTCTTAATAAAGCTTTAACTTGAAATAATTAACCTTTAAATCAAAGAGTGAAGGGAGAAATTAATAGTATCAGTATATTCTAATTACTTTTACCGCCAACATTACGTGTATTTTTAGGTTCCTTGGCTTTTTTGATATAAAAGAAAGTTTTGTCAATACTAGGTCTTGGATAGTTAGGTGCTGGACTTAAAGCCTGAGCTTCTTGTATTTTCCCATTTTCATCAATTAAGACATAACTCGGAACGCTTAATACCTCATAATTTTTAATTATACTATTCTCTCCTTTATAATGAGCAATATGCCATTTATAAGCTCGGTTATTTTTCATATAAGCAGCAAATTCTTTTTCACTTTCATCTAATGATATACTAATAAACTCAACATATTTACCATATTTTTCATGCAAGTCTTTCATGATTTTTAACTCCTGAATTGCCGTTTGATTCCAAGAAGCAAAGAACTGTAGATAAACATATTTTCCCTTAAAATCTGAAAGAGAGATGGTGTCTTGTTTTATAGTGATTAAATCAAAGTTTGGGGCTTCTGAATTAGGGCTTAATAAATTAATTTGATCAAGCATGTTATCAATTAACTGTTGATGCTCATTAATTGTAGAAGTTTTACGAATTTGACCTAAAATAGATATGATGTTGACAGGATCAAAACTTTTCTGATAATATGATTCATATAAATTCAATAAGGTAACCAATTCTCGTATAGAATCATTTTTAAGAAAAGGGCTATTGACTAATGCCTCATCCAACTTCTGAGCACTACTATAATTATTGATTGCATGTTTAATTTTATCATACAAACCTAAATTTGATTGGAAAAAACCATCGAAATTTTGTTTGAAAAACTCCATGTAGGCATCATTATGATAAAGAATAGGATATTGGTTAAGGTAAACCTCGAATAAATAAATCTTATTTTTCATCATACCTCTCGATAGATAGAGTTGCTCTATACCAGCTACTGAATATTTAATGTATTCATGGAAATATTTATTTTTTATTGGTCTATAGTCTTTGATTAAAACTTTTTTGAGTTCGTTAATGCTGTCTTTGTAACTGTCATCTTGTAAAATAAGTCGTTGCATTCTCAAAGAGTCCCCAAATAAAAAATCATCTATTCTATAATTTAGCTCTAATATTAATCCATTTAAGTCATCTTTTGGTAAATTATCGTAAAGTAATGATACCGTTTGTCCAGTTATTTTCTGAGCATTGAATTCAGCTGCTGGAAAATAAACACTATACTTAGGAGTTGATGGGTCAATATATAAGATCGCAGAAGTATTTCCGATTTCAATTGAGGTCTTTTTTGCTTCTTCAGTCTCTATTTGAAAAGTAGCATAACCTAAACTATCAATTTGCTGTTTGTCTAACTTTTTTGTTTTATAAGTAACAAAATCTTCAGTGGTATTAAGTAAAGCATATTTTCCTTTGTATGCAGGAGCATATAATTTAATCTTTGTTTGGGCAGTTCCCCAAAGTGTAGCCAAGCTTAATATGGTAATGAAAAATAATCGCATAAATGTTGAATAGGTAAACAATTCTTATACCAAGATTAGTCAGTGAGTTTTATCGCAGCTGGAACAAACTGACTAACGTCTCCATTGTTTCTATAGATATCCTTAACAATTGTAGATGAAATAGCACTATATTCGGGTTCTGTTAACAAGAAAAATGTTTCTACATTATTCTTTAAAAGCTTATTCATCTGAGCAATTGTAAATTCATACTCAAAGTCAGCATTAGAACGTAAACCCCTTAGAATATAATTCGCCTCTTGTTTGATGCAGAAGTCAACAGTGAGTCCGCTGTAAGTCATTACTTCAACATTGGGAACATCTGCAAAAGTCTCCTTAATCCATTGCTCACGGGTAGGATGATCAAACATTCCTTTTTTGGAAGAGTTAACTCCTATTGCAACAATGATTTTATCGAATAAGGGAGCAGCCCTTTTCACAATAGATTCATGTCCTTTAGTTATGGGATCAAAAGATCCAGGGAATACAGCTATTTTCATATTTGTTGCTTAAGAATTGATTATACTAAAAACGTGGTGAATTAGGTACGAAGATACTGTTTGAAAGTTACACCTAGAGCTTCTTTTATAACAATATATACAAAAAGAGGAATAAACTTTTTAGATATAAGCTTGATAGAAAGAATTAATAAAAGACAAGAAAAGCTTCTTATTCAAAGTATCGTTTAATGATTCTTAGTTGATGCGTATAGCTTTTAGTTTCTTCATTATAAATACCTTGATGATCTAGTAGATCTATACGTACTTGACCAGAGGCGTGAATAATCTTGTTGTCATTTAAGATAATTCCCACATGAGTAATGCGTCCTTCAGCGTTATCAAAAAAAGCTAAGTCTCCAACTTGAGCATTAGCTACAAAATTAATCGTGTCACCTTCTTCCGCTTGTTGATAGGCATCTCGAGGTAATTGATAACCACAAAGCTTATAAACCATTTGAGAAAAGCCAGAACAATCTATTCCTGCTGGAGATTTACCTCCCCATAAATACGGAGCATTATGGTATTGCATGGCAAAGCTTTCAATATTTTGAATATCTTTTTGGGCAATATTTCCTTCAAATCGATATTGCTCGTTACGAATCCTTACTTTATTACGATGGTAGTAGGGCAGGGTAGCACCAAGAGGTAAATAGAAAGTACCTTTATTGTCATGATGTAGTTTAGTTAGAGTATCGCCAACTAAATCAAATTCATTTAATGTCAATTCATCAAACTCTTGTCCAGTAATTTCAGTAAACTGCTTTCGACAAATCCATGCTTCATAAGCATCATATTGAATTCGAATTTTAATCCATTTTTCTTGTTCTTCAAGAACTGTATAATGCTCACCAAAAAGTAATTGTGTCACAATTTCAGCGCGGTCATTAGGTTCAGCTCGACAAGGGATTACAGATAATGTGCAGATACCATAAGACATAATTCTATTTTTTAAATGCATAGAAAAAGGTTAATTTTCACTTAACCTTTTTCTAATTATGCAGTCGTTTATTTTTTACGTTGAATGGCTTTTTTGGCCGAAGCAACAATATTAGCAGTGTCTAATCCATATTTAGTCATCAACTCATTAGGCGTTCCACTTTCACCAAAAGAATCGTTAACAGCAACAAACTCCATTGGCGTTGGGTGATTTGTAGCTAAAACTTGAGCAATACTTTCACCTAAACCACCAGCTATTTGATGTTCTTCAGCACTTACAACAGCTCCAGTTTTTTTAGCAGACTCTATAATGGCATTGGTATCTAATGGTTTAATCGTATGAATATTGATCACTTCAACGCTAATACCTTCAGCTTCTAATTCTTTAGCAGCTTCTAAAGACTTCCATACAAGATGTCCTGTAGCAAAAATAGTCACATCTTTTCCTTCTGTTAAAGGCAAGGCTTTTCCAATTTCAAAAGCTTGATCTTCTGGAATAAAAATAGGAACTTTTGGTCTTCCAAACCTCAAGTAAACAGGTCCATGGTGCTTTGCTATTGCAATAGTAGCTGCTTTAGTTTGATTGTAGTCACAAGGATTAATAACGGTCATTCCAGGAAGCATCTTCATCATTCCGATATCTTCTAAAACTTGGTGAGTAGCACCATCTTCTCCTAATGTTAATCCAGCATGAGAAGCACAAATTTTTACATTTTTATCAGAATAAGCAATCGACTGTCTAATTTGATCATAAACCCTACTTGTAGAAAAATTTGCAAAAGTACCAGTATAAGGTATCTTTCCTCCAATAGTCATCCCCGCTGCTATTCCCATCATATTAGCTTCCGCAATTCCTACCTGAAAGAATCTTTCTGGATGCTCATCTTTAAATTGATTCATTTTTAAAGACCCCGTTAAATCTGCGCATAAAGCAACAACATCTTTATTTGTTCTTCCAAGTTCTGTTAAGCCGTCTCCAAAGCCAGAACGGGTATCTTTGTTGCCTAATACAGGATATTCTTTCATAATTGGTGATTTAAAAAGTTATTTTTTCAGTTAGATTTGGTGATATTTTTATTTCTTTCTCAATGGTGTGTGCTGTATTCATTGATTTTTCAGATCGATATACAATTCTATATTTTCCAGGTTGTAATTTATAGCCTACAAAACTAGCTGATTCTGTTAGATTGCATACCCACTTATTTTGACCGTCTTTGATTTGAAAGATAGCACATGGGCCTGCTCCTTTGCTTATTTCAAGTGTTCCGTTTTGTGGAATCGTAATAGCAGTTGATTTACTTTGGTTTATTTTAACATCCTCTATATAGATTCGAGGTAAGGTAAGAATTTCTAGATCGTAGGTACCTACAATATAAGAGTGATCATAGTTGAGTTGCTGAACGTTTAATGTAGACATTTTCCCTTTTTCTCTTACAATACAATTAATATTGGTGAATTTAGAGTCAGATCCTTGAAGCTTTAAGGAAAGTTTTCCTTGAGGAGCAGGTATTTCTATTGTATTATGAATTCCAGCTTTAAGTTTGATGTGTTCTTTGATTTGTTCAGGAACAGTATGTACAACAACTTTGTAGGTATATAATGGGTTTAAAGATATGGTGTCTGGAACCTGTTTACGGTTGATGGTGTGCATGTAAGTATGCATAAGCCGACCGTTTCTCTCATTATAAATAGACATGGTAACATCAGTTTCCTTCGCTTCTCCTTTGGTATTTAGTAAATTGATTTGGGCAGTGGTGTTATTTAAGGCTTGACTAATTACAAAATTCAAAACACTCTCAAAAGCATCTTCTGTTTCTGCACTCATAAATTCACCAATACATTCGAATTGACTTAAATAACTTGTGTCGAGTCCTAATCCAATAATGAATGGTTGAAGTTTAATTCCTTTTGCTTTCAATGCTCTTGAAACAGCGCAAGGATCTTCATCACAAGCTTCTATACCATCAGAAATTAGAATGATTACGTTTCTACAGTTATCACAGTCTGGAAAATCTTCAGCAGCATATTCCAGTGAACGAGCAATAGGAGTAGTCCCTTTAGGTTGTAATCCTCTAATTTTACTCTGTATTTTAGTAATGTTAGCCACTCCACTTGCCAAAGGAACTTCTAGTTTGGTGTCAGAGCAGTCTTGATGACCAGGGATAATTCTGGTTTGGTGACCATACATTCTTAACCCTACTTCAATATTGTCTAAGCCTTTTAAACTATCTAATGTTTGTGTTAATAGCTTTTTGGCTACCTTAATTTTTGTCCCTTTTTCCCATTGGGCATTCATACTGTTGGAACCATCAAAAATGAATAATATTCTTGTTGTTGGAACAGCTTGACTATAACCTAATTGGATTGAACCCAAAGGAAATAGCAAGAGAACAGTAAGTATTTTAATAAAACTTTTCATTCATTATAATTTTTGAGATTCATTAGTTCAATAATGATTCCAAAAATTAATTTACGTTTAATAATCGCCTAAAGTTTCAGGATTTTGAGCTAACGCAGAAGCTAATTGCTCATCATTTGGTGGTGAACCATGCCATTTATGAGTTCCCATCATAAAGTCAACACCATTTCCCATTTCAGTTTTCATGATAATAGCAATAGGTTGCCCATTACCAGCTAATGCTTTAGCCTTTTCCAAGGTTTCAATTACTTCAGCTACATGATTACCATCCATAGTGAGAACTTTCCATCCGAAAGCACTTAATTTCGCATTGAGATCCCCTAGTGGAAGTACATCATCAATATCACCATCAATTTGTTTGTGGTTATAATCAATCGTAGCAATAAGGTTGTCGACATTTTTTCCAGCTGCATACATTAAAGCTTCCCAAATCTGTCCTTCTTGTAGCTCACCATCACCATGTAAGGTATAGACTAGAGCAGGATCATTATTCAATTTTTTTGTTTCAGCAGCTCCAA
Source organism: Flavobacteriales bacterium (assembly GCA_025210295.1). NCBI lineage: Bacteria > Pseudomonadati > Bacteroidota > Flavobacteriia > Flavobacteriales > Flavobacteriales bacterium. Next base: position 7,490 of record JAOASC010000019.1, read on the forward strand.
TGGCTACAGAGAGTCCTTGTCCTAATGAACCACTAGCAATTCTTACACCAGGTAAACCTTCATGAGTAGTAGGATGCCCTTGTAAACGGGTGTTTAATTTTCTAAAAGATGCTAATTCATTAACAGGGAAATAGCCTACGCGAGCCAAAACGCTATATAAAACTGGAGATATATGACCATTAGAAAGAAAGAATAAATCCTCATTTTTACCATCCATTTTAAAATCAGATGGTGTGTGTGTCATCGTATGATTATACAAAACAGTAAGAAACTCGGTACAACCTAGTGAACCACCAGGATGACCAGACTGTACAGCATGTACCATTCTTACTATATCTCTTCTTGTTTGAGTACATTTTCGTTCTAATTCTTCAATTTGATGCATCTTTTTTTGATTTAATTACGTCGATATTACAAATGTAAGTTTTTTGAGAATAAAAAAGTACAATATGACACTCCTATTTTAACTATAAATTTTAGGAATACTATTTTAGATATAATTAGGAGGTAATAATTAACGAAAAGGTAACAGAAATTTATTATCTTAGCAAACTGTTTTTAAACTATACTACTAATGATTAAGAAATTACTATTGTGTTCAATAGCCTTTGCAGGTGTTGGACTACTCTATGGGCAGGACGTTGAACCTGATTCTAGGTTAACGGTTAAATATACCAAAAGTGAATTGCAAGAATTAAAGTCAAATGATCAAGAACAATTGGAATTCTTGAATTTTTGTATTGACAACGCTTATACAATCATGCCATTTCCTGAAGAAAAAGCAGCTGCTTCGGAAATTAGAGGAAGCGTTACCTTGGGTAATATGAATGAAATTAACTTTTTTAGTTTAGGATATGAATTAGAAGAGGAAAATTGGCAGTATTACCGAATCAATGGGAGCCAAAAGATGTTAGTAATCTTCTCGAAAGAAGAGGTTTTACGTAGAATGAAAAAATAGTTGACCATGAAGAATTTTATTATAACAGGATTAATATCAGTATTGAGTTTATCATTTTATGGTCAAACTTTAATATCAGCTGCAGATACTACATGTGATTGTTCAAACGCAAGTAGTGTTTTTAATGATGGAAGTAATGCCAATTTCCAAGATGCAGGAGGTGGAGCTGATTATAGCTCAAACGAGAATGAAGTCATTACGTTTTGTCCAGATGCTGGTGCTTCAAAGGTTTCGGCAACATTTGCAACTAACTCAGGTTTCTCTTGGGATGTTGATGCTTCTGATACTTTATATGTTTATGATGGACCGTCGACTTCAAGCCCACTGATAGGAGCTTATAATTCAACAACAGATCCAAATGGATTTTTTGCGATAGCTTCTTGGAATAATCCAAGTGGTTGTTTAACATTTCAATTTGTGAGTAATGGTTCTGCTGAAGGAACTGGTTGGGATGCTAACATTTCTTGTGGAAATCCTCCTCAACCATTTGAAGTACATATGGAAGGTTTTATCAATGGTCAAGCAAATGGAGCTGATGATATGACGAACGATTTGAATCCAGTGGATACTGGATATATTGATATTTGTTTAGGAGATTCAATTATGTTGGTTGCAAATCCAGTATTCCCACATGATCCTTCTGTTACAGGTAATGGAGGTTACGATCAGATAGGAAATCATACGATCAACTGGGAGGCAACAAATGGTTTTTCAGCAACAGGTGATACGGTATGGTTTAAGCCAACTTTTCAAAGTGGATATTTAATTACACTTAGTGTTGTTGATGCTTTTCCTCAAACAGAAGGGTTAATGATGGTTGTAAGAGTATCAACTACACCTAGTTTTACAACTTGTACAGCATTAGATGATACAATATGTGAAGGACAAGTAACACAGTTAGTAGGGGGAATTACTCCAGGGGATACTGTTGGTGTTCAGGCAACAACAGGAGCTGTAGAAATTGGTGGAACATTCGCTAGTTTAACATTTTTACCTGATGGTTCAGGGCAAAATTACACTACAGATGTAAGTATTTCTGGGTTTCCAGCAAATGGAACAATCCAATCAGCTACAGATATTAATAGAATTTGCTTAAGTATGGAGCATTCTTTCTTAGGTGATTTAGAAATGATGTTGACATGTCCAAATGGTCAGTCTGTGACTGTATTTAATTCATATACAGGATCAGGACTTTTCCCAGGAGGATTCGGAGGTGGAGGTACTTACCTTGGAGGAGCAAATGATACCGGTAACGGTACCGTTGGTGTCTGTGAAGAATATTGTTTTTCTGAAATGCCAGGGTCATTAGCAAGTTGGGCAGTGTTAGATGCTGGAACAGGAATACCAACTTCTCCAGCTACAGGACCGTCAACAGGGACAATGGTTACTCCAGGTACATATAATCCTGAAGAGTCATTCTTCCCAGCTTTACAAGGATGCCCAATTAATGGAAACTGGACAATTACTGTTAGAGATAACTTAGGGATAGATGATGGTTACATTTGTGAATGGGGAATTTTCTTTGATGCCACATTGAACCCTAATAACGAAACATATACGGCGTCAATTGTGAATGAATTCTGGAGTCCAGATCCAACAATTATAACAGGTGATAATGATACAGCGATTATCGTACAACCGCCATTAGGAACAACAGGTTATACTTTTAATGTTGAAGATAGTTTTGGATGTGCTTATGATACAACAGTATTGGTTGAAGTGATCCAAGGACCATCAATTAATAGTCCAACAACAAGTTGTTTAGGAGATGATATTCAATTTTCAGGAACTTATGCTCCTGAAGGTGGAAATTGGTCATTCTCTGGACCAGGAAGTATTTCTTTCTTCCCAAATACAACATTTATTAACCCTAAAGTAACAGCAGATCAAGCTGGAACGTATTCTATAATATTCATGGATAATCAATGTGGAGATACAACAATTCAACAGGTTACATTCTTACCGTCTCCAACAGCAAATATTGTTCAAGATTCGGCAACTATTTGTAGTGGAGATTCTATTATAATGGCTGTTGAAACTTCTGACCCTAATAATGTAATATGGTTGTTTAATGGCGATACGATTTCGAATTCAGTATTAGTATCAATGGCTACTCAAGGGGTCTATACTGCCGATGTGTCAAGTCAATGTGGTTCAGCATCTGATGCTTTTGAATTATTCGTAGAAGATTGTAGAATGCCAAATGTTATCACTCCAAATGGTGATGGTCATAATGACATCTTTTACACTAATATTGCTGATAACTATACTGATACTCACGTTACAATATTCAACAGATGGGGAAGAAAAGTATATGAAAATACCAATTATGATAATTCATGGAATGGAGTAAATAAAGGTGGAGCAGCTTTACCAGGTGGTGTTTATTACTATGTATTAACATACAATGGTGGTTCACAAGAACAAAAAGGCTTTATTACATTAATTAAATAAAAGAATCAATTAGTTAAAGTTTAAATAAAAGCTCCCATTTGGGAGCTTTTTTTGTTGGTACATACTTGTAAAAAATGTATTTTCGCACCACATTTAAATAAATATAGTATGGCTTTGAAATGCGGAATTGTAGGATTACCAAATGTGGGTAAATCAACGTTGTTTAATTGTTTGTCAAATGCGGTAGCACAAAGTGCTAACTTCCCATTTTGTACAATAGAACCGAATGTAGGAACCATTACTGTTCCAGATGAAAGAATAACTAAATTAGAAAACTTAGTAAGTCCTGAACGAGTAGTACCAACAACTATAGAAATAGTTGATATTGCTGGTTTAGTTAAAGGAGCTCACAAAGGAGAAGGTTTAGGAAATCAATTTTTGGCTAATATTAGAGAAGTCGATGCGATTATTCATGTGGTAAGATGTTTTGAAGACGGAAATGTGATACATGTTGATGGTAGTGTAGATCCCGTAAGAGATAAAGAGGTGATTGATATAGAATTGCAATTGAAAGACCTTGAAACTGTTGAAAAAAGAATTGCAGGAGTTGCAAGAAAAATTAAGTCTGGAGATAAAGAAGCAATTAAGCAAAATGAATTATATGGAGAGTTAAAAGAATTGCTTGAGTCAGGTAAATCGGCTCGTTCTTTAACTTTAGATGAGGATAAACAAGCATTGTTGGATGAACTGCAATTAATTACAGCAAAGCCTGTGATGTACCTTTGTAATGTGGATGAGGCTTCCGTAAAAGATGGAAACGCTTATGTTGATGCCTTAAAAGAAGCTGTAAAAGGTGAGGGAGCAGAGGTTTTAGTTTTAGGTGCTGCTATTGAGGCTGATATCAATGAACTGGAAACTTATGAAGAGCGTCAATTATTTTTGGACGATTTAGGATTAGATGAGCCAGGCGTAAGTAAATTGATTAAGTCAGCGTATCAATTGTTAAACCTATCGACTTATTTTACAGTAGGAGTGAAAGAAGTAAGAGCTTGGACTATTACAACAGGGATGACAGCTCCTCAAGCTGCTGGAGTAATTCATACAGACTTTGAAAAAGGGTTTATTAGAGCCGAGGTAATAAAATATCCAGACTTTATAGAATTGGGCTCAGAAGCTAAAATTAAAGAGGCTGGAAAACTTCAGGTAAATGGAAAAGATTATGTAGTAGAAGATGGAGATATCATGCATTTTAGATTTAATGTATAATTTCTCTATTGTTTTATACTAATTTTAATTTGCTTTCGTTAGCCTATTAGCATGAAGCATTACCTAATAATTATTAGCTTTTTTACCTGTTTTTATAGTTTCTCTCAAATAGGGGGAGAACAAACATATCAGTTCTTAAACTATACCAACTCAGCTAGAGTTGAGGGGGCAGGAGGATACCTTATTGCAATAAGAGATAACGATCCCTCATTAGGGGTGGAGAATCCTGCATTGTTGAATCGTTCAATGCATGGTTATTTGGTGTTGGATTATACCAATCAGTTTGCAGGTGCAAATTTTGGTTTTTCTTCCTACACTAAACATTATGCTAATGTAGGTACATTTAATGCTAGTCTTTTGTATGCAAATTATGGAAAGTTTGATTATGCAAATGCTGAGGGAATACTTACTGGAGGAAGTTTTACAGCTAGTGATTTAGCTTTAAGGCTTAGCTATGGTAGACCAATTTCTGAAAGGTTTTCAGTAGGAGCTAACTTCAATGTTTTAGGAAGTTTTTATGAACAGTATAATTCTTTTGGGATAAGTGGAACTTTAGGGGCTAGCTATTATAATGAAGAAAAAGAATTTTCGAGTGGCCTATTAATTAAAAATATTGGTTATCAGTTAAAATCATATAGGAGTAATAATAAAGAGCAATTACCTTTTAATGCAGTAATAGCTGTTTCTAAAAAATTAGCACATGCTCCTTTTCGTTTTTCATTTACTTATCATAATTTACAACGATTTAACTTGCTGTATTTCGATGAAGATGCTCCGGTAGAGACAGATCCTTTAACAGGTGAAGTGGTTGAAAATAAAGCGCCAGGATTTGGAAAAAAGTTAGTGCAACACATTATTATTGGAGGAGAACTAATTTTATCCGATAACTTTCATATTCAAGCTGGTTATAACCATTTTGTAAGGACAATGAGTAAGGTCTCAGCAAAAACAGGAGCTGCTGGTTTATCTTGGGGAATAGGTTTTAAAGTGAAACGTTTCCATTTAAGCTATGGAATGGGGAAACGTCATATTGCAGGAGCCAATAATCATATCACAATTTCAACCAATATTGGAAAACAAGTTCCTGCCGAGGATACTTTTTATCGCCAGCATCAAAAATAGATAAAAGGCTGACTTTTTTAAGGAGGTATTATATTATATGTGCTAATTCAATACTATCTTTGCTTTCATTACGAATGGTGATATGAATACAGCAGATTTTGCAAAGATAATAGGGGTCAAAGAGACACAAATAAAAAGAGTAGAACAACTCATTGAAGAGGGGGCAACCCTACCTTTTATTGCTCGTTATCGAAAAGATTATACAGGAGGAATAACAGATATTGAATTAGAAAAAATAGCATCGTTTTTAACTCAAAAAAAGCAGTTTGAAGAACGTAAAGAGACTATTTTTAAAGCATTGAAAACCCTGAATGTACTAACAGATTCTTTAGCGGAAGAGTTGAATAAATCCAAAACAATTCAGGGATTAGAGGACCTTTATGCTCCATTTAAACCAAGAAGGAAGTCAAAAGTAGATGTGGCAATTGAAAATGGTTTGGCTCCTTTAGCAAAAATGCTGATGGCTCAAAATGGTACAGCTATAGAAAGCATCGCAAATCGCTATGTAAAAAATGGAATCAAGACTATAGATGAAGTGCTAGAGGGAACAGTTGATATTGCTGCATTATGGATTAGTGAACGGGTAAATATAAAGCAGCAATTGAGAAAGCTATATTGGAGAAAAGCTGTTTTAAAAACTAAATTGGTAAAAGGAAAGGAAGAAGCGGGAGAGAAGTATAGAGACTATTACGATTATGAAGAAAGGTTAGGACGACTAAAATCTCATCGTTTTTTGGCTATTTATAGGGCACAAGATGAGGGGATTTTAAAAGTCAATATAGCTCCTGAAAAAACAGAAGCAATTGAAATTATAGAACGATATGTTCTTAAATCAAATCACCAAGATACTTTTCTGTCAAAAGCAATTGTTAAGTCCTATTCCAAGTATTTTAAACCAACTTTAGAAGCAGAGGTAAGAAAAGAATTGAAAACGCAATTTGATGATGAAGCTATTGTTGTGTTTGCTAATAATTTAAAACAATTATTACTCCAAGCTCCACTAGGAGGTAAGCGTATTTTGGCCATAGATCCTGGCTTTAAATCAGGATGTAAATTAGTCTGTTTAAATGAAAATGGAGATCTATTATCTAATGCGACAATATATCCCCACCCACCTCAAAAGGAAGTTACTTCTTCTAAAAAGAAAGTCGCTACTCTAATAGAACAATATAAGATTGAAGCTATAGCCTTAGGAAATGGTACAGCAAGTCGTGAGACCGAACGTTTTTTAAAAAGTATACACTACCGAAATGATTTATCAATTTATATCGTCAATGAAGCTGGAGCCTCTGTATATTCAGCATCAAAAGTTGCAAGGGAAGAGTTTCCTAATTATGATGTAACTGTAAGAGGAGGGGTGTCTATAGGTAGGCGTTTAATCGATCCTCTAGCTGAGTTGGTAAAAATAGACCCTAAGAGTATTGGGGTTGGACAATATCAACACGATGTGAATCAGAATAAGTTAAAGAGTAAGTTAGATTATACCGTTGAAAACTGTGTTAACAGTGTTGGTGTAAACCTCAATACAGCAAGTAAATATTTATTGTCTTATGTTGCAGGGATAGGTCCGCAATTAGCAGAAAACATCATTAAATATCGTGCAGAACATGGTAGTTTTAAATCAAGAAAAGACTTGATCAAAGTACCGAAATTAGGAAAAAAAGCTTTTGAACAAGCATCAGGTTTTTTGAGGATAGTTGAGGCAAGTAATCCATTAGATAATAGTGGGGTACACCCTGAAAATTATAAGCTGGTGGAGTTAATTGCTCATGAACACCAAACATCAATTGTTGATTTAATAGGGAATGCATCAGCTGTTAATGCCATTCAATGGTCCAATTATTCAACAGATGAAGTAGGTGTACATACATTGGCAGATATAAAAAAAGAGTTATTACAACCTAATCGAGATCCTCGAAATAAGTTAAAAGCATTTGCATTTGCTAAAATCAATTCTATAGCTGATATTGAGGTTGGTATGGTGTTACCTGGAATCGTTAATAATGTAACTAATTTTGGTGCTTTTGTTGATATTGGGATCAAAGAAAATGGATTGATACATATTTCAGAATTAGCAGATGAATATGTTAGTAACCCTGCCAGCGTAATTGCGTTACAGCAACAAGTGCAAGCAAGGGTGATTAATATAGATAAAGAACGAAAAAGAATTAATTTAAGTTTAAAATCGCAATAATAAACAACTTCTAAAGCAATTATACGTTAGTTATACAGTGGGAATCCTAAAGAAAATAACACAAGCAATTCAATTGTTAACCCTAACAGTTGTTATGCTGTTGGTTGTCAATAAAATGTGGGCAAACCACCTTGTTGGTGGAGAGTTAACATGGGCTTGTTTGGGTACAGGGGAGTATATCTTTCAAGTAAAGGTCTATCAAGATTGTAATCAATTTCAACCACCACCAACCTCCATGCAGATAAAGGTTTGGAACAACCCCAACCTTTCAATTATACCATTAACAAATGTAGGTAGTAATGACTTTTCGTTAGTTTGTACTGAAGTTCCTGGAGGTGATCCGCAATACGATTGTGCAACTCCTGGAAGCGGAAGTATTTCAGAATATGTTTTGCAAAGTGCGCCCCTTACATTAACAGGTGTCCCTCCTGTAGATGGTTGGCATTTCACATGGGATGCTTTTTTTAGAACGGGCGTAGCTCAAAACTTAACTAATGCTCAAAATGCAGGGTTGACATTACATGCATCAATGTATAGTTATAATGGCCAAAGTGCAGCTCCTTGCTTTGACAATTCACCACAGTTTATTAAACCACCGCTTAATGTTGTTTGTGCCTCAGAAGATATCGCATACAATATTGGAGGATTTGATAGCGATTTAGATTCAATTAGTTATCAGTTTGCAGATGCTTTAAATAATGATTTTGGAACTAATTTTACACCTCCAACTTCACCAAGTATCGTAGCTTGGGAAGCTGGATACAGTACGAATAATCAGTTGCCAAATTCCAATCAAAATGCAGCCAATACTGGCGCAACATTAAATCCTAGTTCTGGTGCGTTAACGTTTAATGCTGTTACATTAGGAAATTTTAGCACTGTCGTAAAAGTAGAATCGTGGAGGTGTGGGCAATTAATAGCTGTTGTTTATAGGGAGATGCTTATTAATATAGTGAATTGTGCTGGAAGTAATATTCCCCCAACAATGACTTTATCTGGGATAACTGGAAACGCAGTTACCGTAAACGCAGGAGATATCGTAACTTTTGATATTCTAGCTCAAGATAACGGATTGTTATCCAATGGAGCAGACCAAAGTGTAACGTTAAATATATATGGTGGAGAAGTAGGAGATGGGTTAACCAATCCTAACTCTGGTTGTCCTTTTACGCCATGTGCAACTGCAAGTGGGGGAATGCCTTTAACCAACCCGCAAATAGTGAACTCAACTTTTAATTGGGAAACCAGTTGTAATTTATTTACAGAAGACTGCTATCGCCCACAAAAAACGTTTTACTTTACTATTGTTGCCCAAGACGATTATTGCTCCTTACCTGGACAAAATGAAACTACTGTTGCAATTACAGTAAATAATCAACCGCCAATTGAAAGCCCTCCCATTCACTGTGCGGATGTAGCTGCAAATGGAGCCGTGACGTTAAATTGGGATGCGCCTGTAAATAGCAACAACTCTTTTCAGGAATATCGCATTTATGCGTCTAATAATACCAGTTATAATTTAGTCGGAACAATACCGAATATTAATACTACCACATTCAATCATCCTAATGCAGATGCTCACATTGCTCCTGTGAAGTATTTAGTTAAATCAGTTTATGGGTGCAACAGCTCAGAAAGTCTAGTTTTAGATACGGTTTCGACCATCTTTCTGACCGTTAACAACCCTAGTGATGGAACAGCTGTTTTGCAGTGGAACCCAATGAGTGTTCCTCCAATTAGTTCAGCTTATAATTGGTATTATATTTATCAAGAATATCCTGCTGGAACTTGGACGTTGATAGATTCAACAGAATATGGGGATGAGTACTATCGAGATACAATTGCTGTTTGCGATGCATTCTTAAATTATAAAATAGAACTAAAAGATCAGTCAGGGTGTTCATCCTTTTCAAATATTGATGGCGATCAATTTCAAGATATGTTACCTCCAAATTTACCCCTCTTAAATTGGGTGACTGTAGATACAGCAACTGGAAATGCCGCTTTAAATTGGAACCCTAGTTCATCTGAAGATGCTAGCGCTTATATTGTGTTTCAGTTTTTTGGAGGGGGCTGGATAGCCATTGATACTGTTCATGGATATAACTCAACAAATTATACTTATCTTAATTCTAATGCCGATGATTATAGTGAGACCTATGCCTTAGCAGTTTATGACAGTTGTTTTAGTCCTACACCAAATACTAGCCCATTAGGAATACAACAAGAAACAATGTTTATTACAACAACGCTAGATGTTTGCCAAAAAACAGTCGCTTTAAAGTGGAACGCTTATAAAAATTGGATAGATCATGTTAAAGAATATCAAATAGAAGCATCAGTGAATGGAGGACCATATAATATTGTTGGAGTGACGACAGATACCTCTTTCGTTTTCGAGGGAGGGCTAGCCAATACTAATTATTGTTTTTTAGTAAAAGCAGTTGCAAATGATGCCGTCAAAACTTCTTTGTCAAATATTAGTTGCCTTTTTTTACATCAGCCTCCAACACCAGCGTTTAATTATCTACAAACAGCTACAGTTGTTGATGATCATGAAATAGAGGTCAGAGTTCATCAAGATTTAGCGGCTCAGATTTCAAACTTTAGGTTAGAGCGATCTTCCGATAATAGCCCAGGGAGCTATGAAGAAATAGCAATAACAGCAGGGACCAACACTCCAATTGTATTTAATGATCTTGATGTAAGCGCCAAGGAACAAGCTTATTTTTATCGAGTGATGGTTGAGGATAGTTGTGGAAGACCAACAACTTATTCTAATATAGGAAAAACAATAGTATTGAATGTTACAGAAAATACCACGCAGTTATCCAATTTGGTTCAATGGTCGGCTTACCAACAGTGGAACGGGAATATTATTGCTTATGAAGTTTATCGCTCTATTAATGGTGTTTTCGAAACAACTCCTGTAGTTACATTACCGCCCAATAAATTCTTTTACAATGATGATGTTAGCGATGTGATTGGAACAACTGTTGAGGGAGAGTTTTGTTATTATGTAAAGGCGGTAGAAAGCACCAATACTTTTGGTATTAATGAAACAAGTGAGTCCAATGTTAATTGTGCTTATCAAAACCCTATAGTATATGTACCCAATGCATTACTCATAAATGGACATAATAATACCTGGAAACCAGTAGTGAGTTTAATAGAATATGACTCTTATGAAGTCAGAGTTTTTAACCGCTTTAGTGAAATAATTTTTGAAACTAATGATGTTCATCAGGCATGGGATGGAACGCATCGAAAAAATGGAAAAATGGTTCAGCATGGTTTGTATATTTATCAGATTACTTTCCGAAGAGCTGATGGAGAATATCAAGAATTAAGAGGACATATTACTTTGATTAGATAGTTCCAAAATAACATTATTTTTGTGCGCATGTTTACAGTTTATTCACCAGTCACTTCTAATCGTTTTTTATATGCCGTAAAGCTTGTGTTAGCTCAGGTTTGTGGACTAGATTATCGTATTGTTAAGGATAAGAATGAAATTGAGGAGGGAGATAAAGTGATCAATTATTCGGGGAGCAGAATTGAAGGGAGTTTTCAAATACATCCTTATGGATTGCTATCTGAAAAATATTACCAGCAATTTGATGTAAGTTTTGATTATGGTGGTCCAGAAAAGCTTAAACTATTTTTGACTGAATTTGATCACTTAGGATATGATATTTTTTCGGCTTCATTTTTTCTAGTATCTCGAATGGAGGAATATTGGGCGTTTACATCTGATAAACATGGACGATATACCGCTACAGATAGTGTAATGCATAAATTAGGTGTATTACACTTACCTTTGGTTAATATTTGGTGTAAGGCATTTTTAGAGCGATTAGGGGCCTATTTTCAACTTGAGTTAGGTTTAACAACAAGGTTTAAAATCATCAATACGGTTGATGTAGATAATGCTTGGGCCTATAAAAATAAAGGATTAATACGTAGTGTTGGAGGAGTAGGGAAAGCATTAGTTAAGGGGAGTGTTTCAGAAGCAAAAGAAAGAATTGATTCCGTTGTCTTTGGTAAGGAAGATCCCTACGATACCTATAGTTACATAGAACAAGTTAGTCAAGATAAAAAAATAGAAAGTATCTACTTTTTTTTGTTAGGGGATCGTAGTGAATTTGATAAAAATGTGTCACATAAACATCGTGAATTAATTCAGTTAATAGCTGAGTTGGCAAAAAAGCATCAAATAGGGATACATCCATCTTATCAATCATATCTAAATCAAGAACAACAAGAAAAAGAATGTAAGCGGTTAGCGGAAATATTAGGGAAAGCTGTAACAATATCTCGAAAGCATTTTTTACGGTTGAATATTCCTGAAACCTATCGTATTTATGAAAAAATAGGGCTTAAAGCAGATTATACTATGGGCTATGCCGATCATGTTGGTTTTAGGGCAGGTATATGTACTCCTTTTTCTTTTTTTGATTTGTTAGAAGATAAAGAAACCTCATTGCTTGTACATCCCTTTTCGTATATGGATGGAACCTTAAATCAGTACATGAATTTACCTGTGGAAGAAGCCATTGTTAAAGTTCAACAACTAAAAGAAGAAGTAAAAGCTGTTGAGGGACAATTTATTGGAGTTTGGCATAATGAAACCTTGAACGATAAAGGGATTTGGAAAGGTTGGAGAAAGGTGTTTGAAGAAGGGCTTAAAGCAGAATAAACAATGATAATTTATCTAAAAAATCCTCATTAAATCTTTCAACTTCACCAAAAAAATAAGTAATTTGGCACTATATTTATTCAACCAATTCGAATGAAAGAATTAGAAAAATACGATTTGTGTATAATCGGTGCAGGGCCAGCAGGTTATGCCGCTGCCATGAGAGCAGTAGATTTTGGAAAAAAAGTTATCTTAATTGAAAAAGATAAAGTAGGAGGGGCAGGATTATACAATGGAGCATTGTCTTCCAAAACACTATGGGAGCTTTCTCAAAAAGTAAAGTCAGTTAATGAAAGTATTGTTTCGGTAGGACGAAGTAAATTTGAAATTAGTTGGGAGGAAGCACAAAAAACAGTAAAAGAAGCTGTTTTTGATCGTAAGTCTCAATATTCTTGTCACATTAAATTGTTAGAAACCGGTTCTAATAGTCTTTTTCATTACGAAAGAGGTCTAGGAAGTTTTGTGGATAATAAAACCATAGAAATTCAGAAGAAGAATGGAAAAGTAAAACGTATTCATGCTGATTATACCATTATTGCTACTGGAAGTACTCCAAGAAAATTACCTAATGCAATCGTGGATGAAAAAGTGATTCTTACCAGTGATGGAATAGAGCAAATTGACGACTTTCCTAAAAGTATGGTAATTGTCGGAGCTGGAGTTATTGGTTGTGAATATGCAACGATCTTTTCAAATTTTGGTAAAACAAAGGTTTACTTGATTGATAGAGCTGATCATATTTTACCTTTTGAAGATGAAGACATCTCGAATATGGTAGAGGGGAATTTAGATGCTAATGGCGTAACGATACATCATAATTCTCAATTAGAGAGATTGGATATTGTTGATGGAGAAGTTGAGTATGAATTATCGTACAAAGACGGTAAAAGAGAAGTTATTCGTGTAGAAAAAGCATTGCTGGCTATTGGGAGAGAACTCAATGTCAAAGGGCTTAACATGGATAAAGCTGGGGTTGAAATGAGTAAAAGAGGTAGACATATCGGAGATGTAGATACCCAAACAAATATCGAAAATATTTATGCCGTTGGAGATGCAAGTGGTCGTATTGCATTGGTGAATATGGGAGAACTAGAAGGCCGTCAAGCTGTTGAAAAAATATTTGGTAAGAAAACAACTCCATTGTCTTATGATAATGTAAGTACAATCATGTTTTTAGAACCAGAAGTAGCAGCTGTTGGCTTAAATGAAAAACAGTGTGCTGAACGTGGACTACCAATCAAAGTAGTTAAAATAGATTTTTCATGTATAGCAAGAGCAATAGCGATGCGTAAAACTCAAGGTTTCTTCAAAATTATCGTTACCAATGATGATGAAATGAAAGTCTTAGGTATGCGAGCGATTGGAGAACACGCATCAAGCGCCATCCAAGCAGTTGCATTGTTAATCAAAACAGGACAAAGTATTCGTTTATTAGCAGATTTAGTACATCCGCATCCATCTATTATTGAAGGGATTCAAGAATGTGTTAGAATGTTAATGAATCAGTCTGTATTTAAGTCATCTGTATTTAAAGATAACCTTAAGGCCTATAGTTGCGTAAATGGGGTGTGTACTCCGTTACAACAATTAACAGGAGGGAATAATTTAGATGATGGAGGAGTTGAAATGGAAAACACTTTTGACTTTTCATAATTAATCAAAGTAATATGGTGCGTTTTTTTCTGTTTATTTTAATTATAGGAAGTAGCACTTGTTTATGGGGGCAATCTCGAAAATACTGGATACGTTTTAGTGATAAAGATGGGGTAGAGTTTAACCCATATACCTATTTTGATGCTAAAGCTATACAACGACGTACCAAACACAATATACCATTGGTTGAGTTTTCTGATTTGCCGATTCGAAACGATTACTTTCAAAGAATTGATGCATTGGCGGATTCAATAACAGGGAAATCACGTTGGTTTAATGCTGTTGCATGTTGGGTAGATGATGCTGCTATTGATCGTGTAAAAGATTTGGCATTCGTTCGCGAAGTTGTGGCAATGAGTGGAGAGCAGGAAATTTTATCTACTGCAAATTTACTCAGTTTAGACAATGGGGAAAGTGAGTTGTTAGAAGCGCAGATTACTTCCTTAGAAGGGCATTTATTTGATAGTTTATATACAGGTAAAGGCATTCGAATATGTATTATCGATGCGGGGTTTCCTGAAGTTGATGAATCTCAATTGTTTGAACACATTAGGAATAATAATCGAATTATTAAAACTTGGGATTTTAAAAAAAACAAACCAGACGTTTATCGATATAATTCACATGGTACATCTGTTTTGTCTTGTATTGCAGGAGTTTATAATGGCAAAAAAGTAGGGATGGCTACAGATGCTGAATTTCTTTTAGCAAGAACAGAAAGAGTTACCTATGAGGGGATAGCCGAGGAAGAAGATTGGTTGGAAGCAGTAGAATGGGCTGATAAAAATGGAGCTGATATAATCAATAGTTCGTTAGGGTATACCAAAGCCGCTCATTTTTTAGAAGATATGGATGGTAATACAACCATCATCTCGCGTGCGGCTAATTTAGCTGCTCGTAAAGGTATTTTGGTGGTTAATGCAGCAGGTAATGAGGGGAGAAGTGAATGGAAGTATGTCGCAGCACCAGGAGATGCGGATAGCGCACTAACTGTTGGAGGGATAAACCCCTGGACAGGTTTGCATACTTCATTTAGTTCGTATGGCCCCAATGCTAGACACCATCTTAAACCGAATGTAAGTGCCTTTGGTCATGCATTAGGCTATGATACCTATTCGATTTTAACTGAGTTAACAGGAACATCATTTGCAAGCCCTTTAGTTGCTGGTTTTGCCGCTTGTGTATGGGAAAAAGATAGTAGTTTAACCAATATGCAGTTGTTTAAGGAAATAGAACGATCAGCTTCTTTATATCCTTATTTTGATTACGCCACTGGTTATGGTATGCCAAAAGCAAGTTACTTTATTGATTCCTTAAAAAGAGGTATGGTTACTCCAACCTTTTCTCTTGATACAACAGATAAGGTCGAATTAATAGTAAGAATAAATGAGGAAAGCTTTGTAGAGAATAAGTGGGTGACCTCTGAGAAAGCTAGAAAGCGTATAACGTTTTTTCACTTAAATGACTTTTTTAACCATCAAGCGAGTAATATTCCTAATAGTGAACCAGATGTTCTTTATTTTCATGTAGAAAATCAAGAAAAGTATTTAGATGAGTATCAGGTGATAGCAGTCAACCAAAAAGAAGTTTTGAGGCTATTTTTAGATGAATATAAAGGTAAATTGTTGAGGTTTAGTTATAAAGGGTACGTTCAAGAGTTAAAATTATAGTATGGAAAAGAAGCGTGTACATATTTTAATCTTGCTGCTGTTATTACTTTCGGTATCATTGGGTTGTGTGGGACAGACAGTTTTGATTAAAGACCAAGTTCCTGAAGATTTTTCAACGATTGATAATGGTTTTGGACCTAATCGAAAAAAGTATTATTATTCTTATTTTGGTTTAGGTAAAATTATAGCGACTCCTTTTCAGGATACTTCACTATCTGTAAAATGGAATGCATTAAAAGTGGCATCAGGGAGTACTTATAAATATCAACTAAATAAATGGTTTGCGGGGATTTTTGATTTCGATTTTTCATTGGAGAGTTATGCTTTAAACCAAATTAACTCCACCAATACCTTGAATTATAAAGCAGCAATTGAAAAGGCGAGGTATGTCTTTTACAAAGTCAGTACTGATTTAGCGATGCAATTCAATTTAAGACCTAAAAGAGGGAACCAATTGGGAAATTATATTACACTTGGAGGGTATGTGGATTATAATATCTCAAGGCGATTTGTAACAAAGTCAGTATATGATAATGGTTATCCCATCAATCAAAAAATAGTCTATAAACGACTGCCATTTGCTCCTCCTTTTCAATATGGAGTGGTAGCAAAATATGGAAAGCATTATTGGGATATTTTTGCGAAGTATCGCGTTTCAAATGCCTTTGATAATGGCCAAACAGAAATACCAAGACTAATTATTGGATTGGAATTTTTGATTCATGAAAATGAATAATGATTTTCTATACCAACAGGGGTTAAAAAGGATAGCCAATTCCTAGATTAAATTGCCAAGGAAAAAAACTTCTTCTAAACGAACCATCATTATAACTTGAATAATCACTGAGCTTCCCGTAGCCAATCCATCTTTCATTAACAGGTAGGGCTGGATTTCTTAATGGGAATGCAAAGTCAAAACGGATAATAAAAAAATCCAAATCCATTCGTAAGCCAAATCCCGTTCCTATACCAATCTCAGCAATAAAGTTTTCGGCTTTAAATTCAGCACCAGTACGTAAAGAGTCTTCATTGATCAACCAAATATTTCCAGCATCAAGAAATGTAGCTCCTTCAATCCAGCTAGAGATAGGAAAGCGAATTTCAAAATTCCCTTCTAATTGAATATCTCCGATTTTATCAAAACTACGAGTAGAGTCGTAATAAGACCCTGGTCCTAACGTACGCGCTTTCCAAGCACGCATACCATTGGCACCCCCAGCATAAAAGCTTTTTTCAAATGGAAGAGCTTCATTAAGGTTTTTAAGAGGTATCCCAACTCCTCCAGCAACCCTAGATACCACGCGAATTCTTTTTGTAAGGTTGTTGTAATGTCTGAAATCACCAGAAAGCTTAGCAAATTGGGCAAAACGTATTCCCAAAAACTCATAGGCTCCATCACTGTTCAACTCTTGGTTAGTTAGGTTGTAAAAAGCTCTTAAAGAGTTTCCTGCCGTTTCAAAAATAGATTGGAAATAATATTGATTTTTTTGTTTTTTCTTAATGTCTTGACCATTATAGGTAAAACTTAATTTAGTACTTGCAATAATATGATCCTGATAACTAGCAGCCAATAACCGATCATTTAATTCATCTATTTTTTGTTGAAAAGCATCCGATTTAGTGATGTCAATAGCACTAATGTTAATAGGAGTAAATCGATAGGTGATAGGTGATTTTTCATGCCATACATAACCAAATGAAAAGTTTTCCTTGTTTCGAGTGAAATCGGGACGTTTTTGATAGTTGATTACTCCTGAAAATTCAGTTTTGGGATTATAGGCTTTAGGAAATAATTTGCCAATAAAAACGAACCTAGGGATCGTAAGATTTACCAAGGGACCAAATTCGATGGTATTGAAACTAGAAAAATTAGAGATAACATCTTCCAGTCCATCTTCATCAGCTGATTGGTCAACTAATAGTTGTTGCATCTCTATTCCTCCGCTTAAGCTAATTTGAAGTTTTTCTGCTCCTTTAAAGATGTTTTTATGAGAGTATGCTACTCTTCCTTCAATACCTAATAGCCCATTCCTATGGGTTCCGTCTGTGGCAATCGTAAAACTTTGTGTCTTTGCTGGTTTTAATCGGATTTTTGCAACCAAATCATTACAGCCATTTTCTAAGGTGTCAAATTCAATTGCAGTCGATTCAAATGTTCCCAAAGAAGATAGTGTTTTGTAGGTCGCAATAACATTATTTTGATTGTATAAATCCCCCTCCATAAATCGTACAGAGTTGTAGAGTAATTTTGGTTTAAACCCTAATTCTTTACGAGAAATAATAGAAATATTTTTAGTGAAGAAAAGAGAGTCTTTATAAGCATAATCGTCTGCTTTAAGAGAAAAATCAGGATATATTTCAACCTTCATTACATTATATTGCGCATGGTTACGTTCCAAAATGGTATCGTAAACAGGATCTTTATATTTATAATTTTGTATTCTTAATTCAACGTTTACCTGATTACTGTTGAGGTTACTGTCTATTTTAAAGTAAATAAATTCCTTGTTAAAGTATTTATACCCATTATTCATCAAAAATGTAGTGATACGCTCTCGCTCTTTATTGAGTTTCTCAGAATCGTAAATTTGGTTAGTCTTAATGATAGCTTGATCATCAATTGAATCAAGGTAATTCAAGATTAAAGTGTCGGTTACATTGTATGAAATACCCTTTATTCTGTAGGGCTTTTCAAGGTTGATCAGGTAATCAATTTCTCCACGATTTGCTTTTCGTTTATGTTTGACTTTGAACTTTCCATTACGTTTAGGAATCGTATCAGGATAATAGGTAATTTGATAATCAACAGTATTGTTAAAATAACCTTTATTGATAAGGTAAATATTCAATTGTTTGGCAGAAGTAACTGTTTTTACAGAATCAATGATAACAGGTTTTTCACCAGATTCTCTAACGCGCTCACCAAAAGTTAATTTAGGTTCGACAGGTGGTTTGGGTCTAAATTCAAGAGGTGGATAAATAGTGTCGTTTTGAATGCCTTTAGCTTTTAACTGTTCGTTCTTTTTAGCAACTTTTTTTTGTTTCTTCTCGTTTTTTTCGTGAATACGTTTATTTTTTCGTTCAGCTTTTTTTTGTTGTTTGATTCGATGCTTGACGATTCGTTTTTCACTAGAAAGGTTGTATAAACGTAAGTAGAAACGGACACGTCCCAATATTTTTCGATTAGGTTTTTGCTTTAAAATATCCTGCATTTCCTCTTCGTCGATGTTTTCATGTTTAGAAAACAAAAGGCTAGTATCTTGCTGAATTTTAAAGTTGTTTTCATCTAGTAGAAATTGGTTTTCGGGTACATGTTTAGTGATGCTACATGAATGCATGAACATAAAAATAGGAAGTAGAATTCCAAGATATATGTAGCCCCTTTTTATCAAAATCAATTAAATGCTTAACTTCGCGACTGTAAAAATAAGAAAGGTGCTCACAAAATCAGATATAAAACGAATTAATTCACTTAAACGTAAGTCAAAAAGGAAAGAAAATGGGCTTTTTGTCGTAGAGGGAATAAAAATTGTAGAAGAATTGTTAGTATCAGCTTATCGAATTAATGCGATTTATGCATTAAAAGAAGTTGCAGGTAACTTTCCCAATGCTATCGTTGTTTCTGAAAAAGAATTAGAGCGAATAACACATTTATCTTCTCCTAATAAAGTCTTGGCTTTAGTCGAAATTCCTCAGGAAAATAGTGTAGTAGATACTTCGGAAACTATTTTGGTAGTAGATGGAGTAAATGACCCAGGGAATTTAGGTACAATTATTCGTACTGCTGATTGGTTTGGAATTTCACAAATCGTGTGTTCTACGAATAGCGTAGACTGTTACAACTCCAAAGTGATTATGTCAACAATGGGGTCTATTTTTAGAGCGAAAATCAACTATATAGATTTACCAACTTTTTTCAAAGAGGTCAAGTTGCCAGTATATGGGGCATTACTAGAAGGCAAATCAATTTATCAAACAGCATTTGTCAATCCCTCAATAATTTTAATGGGAAGCGAATCTCATGGGATTTCAGAAACGCTAAAACCTTATATAACACATCCTGTAACAATACCTGGTGCAGGAAAAACAGAGTCTTTAAATTTAGCTGTTTCTACTGGAATATTTTGTAATGAATATTATAGACAGAACAGGTAGTATATTTATTTTAGTAAATTAGTTTTTGTAAAAAAAAGCCCCAACTATTTCAGTTGAGGCTTAATCAATTTATTTCGATTGATCTAATTTTTTAACCATTGTTAATATAGTGGCTAAAGCAACTGTTTCTCCTGTCTCATCATAAACATCGACTAAGAACTTTACAATTCCTTTCGCTACATCATCTTCAGATTTCTTTTCTTGATCAATTTTTTCTTTTACAGTAAAACGAACACCAATAGTTGTTCCTGGGTAAACAGGTTTTATAAAACGGCATTCATCAATCCCATAATTCAATAGAACTGGACCTTTTTTAGGGTCTACAAACATTCCCGCAGCTTTGGATAAAATATAATATCCATGTGCAACTTTTCCTTCGAAAATAGTCCCTTCAAGAGAAGTAGCATCAACATGTGCGTAAAAATTATCTCCGCTCACTTGAGCAAAGCTATTAATATCTGATTCGATAACAGTATGTTTATGAGTAAATACAGTATCCCCAACTTTTAACTCTTCAAAATGTTGTCTAAATACATGTGGGTTCGCTTCAGGTTGCTTGGCTCCAACTTGGAATTGCTTCGTAATAGCTGTAATTGTTTGTGGATGACCTTGAATAGCAGTACGTTGTAAATAGTGTAAAATACCTCTTTTTCCTCCCATTTCTTCACCGCCACCAGCTCTACCTGGTCCACCGTGTGTTAATAATGGCATTGGAGAGCCGTGCCCTGTACTTTCTTTAGCACAGGTTTCATTTAAAACTAAGATACGTCCATTAGTATGTGCAGCTTCCACTACAAAATCAGTTGCTAAATGATCATCAGCAGTAATAATAGAGGTAACCAATGATCCTTTTCCCATTCTGACTAAATCAACAGCATCATCAAGATTTTTATAAGGAATCAAAGTAGATACAGGTCCAAAAGCTTCGATGTTGTGTACATCTGTATTTTCAAATGGATTGTTGTTTCTGAATAAAATAGGAGAGAAGAAAGCTCCCTTTTCTTTACTCCCTCCAGTAATTTCAAAATTCTCCATATCCCCAAAAACAACTTCTTGCGATTGCATTAATTGCTCAACATTTTCTTTGACACGTTCTACTTGTAATCTAGAAGCTAAAGCCCCCATTCTTACACCGTCAATAGAAGGATCTCCAATTGTATTTTTAGCTAAACGAGCATTTAATGCACTTTGAACATCATCAATTAAGTTTTCAGGAACCAAAATACGACGAATTGCCGTACATTTTTGTCCAGCTTTTACCGTCATTTCTTTTTGAACCTCTTTGATAAAAATATCAAATTCAGGCGTTCCAGGTTTAGCATCTTCACCTAAAACAGAAGCATTTAAAGAATCTGCCTCAAGGTTAAAAGGCACTGAGTTTTGGATGATATTGGATTGATTTTTCAATTTCATCCCTGTGTGTGCAGAACCAGTAAATGTTACAACATCTTGATAATTAACATGATCAATAATACCATGCCCTTTTCCTGTAACCAGTTGTAAAGCTCCTTCAGGTAAAATTTTAGAGTCGATAATTTCTCTAACCATCAATTCCGTTAAATAGCTCGTGTATTCTGAAGGTTTAACAACTGCTGGTACACCTGCCATTAAGTTGACTGCTATTTTTTCTAACATCCCCCAAATAGGAAAGTTAAACGCGTTAATATGAACCGCTACCCCTTGTTTAGGAACCATGATATGATGTCCTATAAAACTTCCTCCTTTAGAAAGGAGAGCTGCTTCGCCATCAACATAGTATGGTAAATCTGGGAATTGTCTTCTTAGAGAAGCATTGGCAAAAAGGTTCCCGATTCCTCCTTCAATATCAATCCATGAATCAATTTTTGTTGCACCAGTAGCAGCACTTAGTGCGTAGAATTTCTTTTTAATAGAAAGCAAGTGTAAAGCCAAAGCTTTTAACATTAAACCTCTTTCTTGAAAAGTCATTTTACGTAAAGCACGACCACCAACTTTACGTCCATAGTCTAAAATTGCTTCATAGTCTAAACCAGCACTGGAAACATTTCCTATAAAATCTCCATTAATGGCGTTAAAAACTTCCAATTCAGTTCCTTCTCCATCAATCCATTTTCCCTGTACATAGTTTTGTATTTTCATTGTAATATTCGTTTTAGTTTAGTGGTACGAATATACGGAAAATGTATGAGATTTTATCTAGAGGATGCCTTACATAAAAAGCTTGTTCGTTTCTCTACATATTTAATACGTTTTACAACGATATAAAGGCTGTTTACAACATTTTTTTTGTTATGCTATGACTTAATAGCACCTTAGTCTAAAATTTTATTGAATAAAGATAGTATTGAATATTTTATATAAATAAAGGTTTAAGGTGTAGGTAAAATACTGTTTTTTGATTTACTTAGCAAATTAATTAAAGCCTCTCGTTATTTTTAATAATGAGAGGTTTTGTTATAAAAAGAGATAGACTTGTGGAAGAAATAAAAGTGTTGATAGTAGAGGATGAAATGCTTATTGCAGATACAATAGCAGATACATTATCTAGTTTGGGATATCTGGTTTTAGAACCTGAAATAAATTTTACTAATGCTGTAAAAGCAATAGAAAATGAAAAGCCTGATATAGGGATATTTGATATAAAGTTATCTGGTAAAAAAAGCGGAATTGATTTAGCAAAATATGTTCAAGAACATTATAAATTTCCTTTTATATTTTTGACTTCTAACTCTGATAAACTCACTCTTAATGAGGCAAAGTTAACAGAGCCGGCTGCATTTTTAATTAAACCATTCAATAATCAAGAACTCTTTGCAGCTGTTGAATTAGCTTTGCATAATCACGCTATTCAAAAGGAAAGACAGAGTAAAGCAATTAATACTTTATTAAATAAATCAATTTTTATAAAGGATAAAGATGGATTTAATCGCGTTGATTTAGAAGATATTATTTATGTGAAAAGTGATAATATTTACGTTGAGGTTAGAACAAAAAGTAATCAAAATTATATAGTAAGGTCAACTTTGAATGAATACCAAGAAAAGCTAAATGAAAACTTTTTAAGGATTCACAGGAGCTATATCATCAATTTAGCATATCTAGAGCGTATAGAACATGCTAACCTGATTATTAATTCTATTAAAGTTCCATTAGGAATAAAGTATAAGAGAGGGTTAATGAACCATATTAATAAAGGTTAATGATATGTGTAATAAAATAGGAATTCTAGGTTTTGTTTTTTTCTTCAGTTTAAGCTTGTTTTATGGTCAAGTCGATGCTTTAGAGGTTAAGAAAATAGAACGTTTTATATTACAAAATAAGAAAGACTCCGCATTATTGGTTTATGAAGAATTAAGCGGAGATACAGCATCGAATAATTATCTGAAAACGCTTCATAGAATAGCTCTTTCCCAAGAGTGTAGCAATGAAGATATCTATGCTTTTATAAACAAAGTAATCAATGATAATACAATAAATAAAATTGATGTTCATCACTACTTAATTGAATATTTGGCTCCTCCTAAGGAAGAGTTGATTGATATTTCTTATGTTAAAATTAAGTGGCTTCAAATTACATTCTTAACTGAACTTGTTATGATGGAGGAGGCAGAAAGAGAACATGAGGTGCTATCTAAGTATATTGACCAATTCAATGAAAAAGATGATAATGTACAAAGAGCGATCTTTTATAAAAATATTTATCCAATAATATTAACCATCATCAAGAGAAGCCTAGAAGAAGGGGAAAAATTGTGTTTTGAGAATAAAACAATCGCTGAGGGTTTAAAGGATACAAGTCTAATGATAGTCTCTAATTATTATTACAGTGATTTTTTGTTAATGAGAGGCAGATTAGAAGCGTATATAAGTCTTTGTGAAACGAATTTGCTTTTGGAGCGTAAGCGTCCTAATAAATCCATTTTTTATTATGGTAATCTTTGTCATCTTATAGACGCTTTAATTTATAAAGGAGGAGAAGAAGAAAGAATATTTAAATTGCTGGATGAAGTATACAACAGTACTAATTATAAGGAGTATAGTTATTCATATTATATCCAATTATTAGGGAACTTCTCCGATACTGCTTTGTATTCGAAGAAGATTCTAAATAAATTTAATGTTAATGATATCATAGCGCTTTCAGATACGCTTATTCAGCAATCTAAAGCTGTCATTCCTCCCAATGAATATTATCAGCTTTTAAGAATAGTTGGGGAAGCTTTGTTTAGTAAGGGACATTATGAAAAAGCGAAAAAAATCCATTATTTAAGTGTTACACATATAAGGGAAATTTATACTAAAGATCTGGCAGGAGTATTAGCAACTAATAAAATAAGAGCGGTAGTCAAGGAAAATGAATATGAGTTGTCCTTAGCCAATGAAAAATCAAAGCGATTCTTATATAGTTTGATGTTATTGGGAGTGATTGTATTGATGGCAGTTATAAGTATATTGATTCTCAGAATAAAACATAAAAAACTAACCAAAAGAGAACAAGAAAAACAACTGTTGCTTCAAGAAATACATCATAGGGTAAAAAATAATTTTCAAATAGTTTCCAGTTTATTAAAGTTACAGGTAAAAGGTATTAAAGATGAAAAAGCTATAGAAATGGCTATAGAGGGGCAAAATAGAGTGAAATCTATGTCCTTAATCCATGAGAAGTTATATCAAAATGACGATTTAGAAGTAGACTTTGAGGACTATATCAATACGTTAGTTAGTAATATTAATATCTTATATAATAAAGTTAGTATCACAAAAGAGATTAAAGTACCCCAAGGATGTAAGCTTGATATTGATACAGCTGTACCTTTAGGATTAATCTTAAATGAGTTGATTACTAATGCTTTTAAATATGCTTTTGTCGACTCAAATGAGCAAAATATCCTAACAGTTCTTTGTCAAAAAGAAGAAGGTCTGAATGTCCTTACCGTAAAGGATAATGGAAAGGGAGTTTATAGTGGTGTTTCATTTGAAAATCCAAATACAACAGGTTTGAGATTAATCAAAAGTTTGGCAAAACAATTACATGGTTCTGTTGAGTATGAATACAATGAAGGTGCTATTTTTAAAGTTTTTTATAAGGAAACCGTTTTAAGAGAAGCAGTAGATTAACTTTAATGCGTTGACTGTTTAGTAATTCCACTTTTTTCTACTAGAATCATAAAAATCTATTCCTACTTTAAACCTAAAGTTGGCATTATCTAGGGTATTGTCAGCGGTAACAAAATAGCCTCCTAATCTTAGGGGTTGAGTTTCTCCAAATAATCGTACATTAAAGATACGTTCTAGTCCTCCAAAGGCTTCAAAATGAGCAAAGTCTATGTCTCTAATCAATAAGGTTCCTGCACCTCCAACTAATTGAAGTTTAAGACGGTTGATTAAAGGAACTTTATTAAGAATAGCTCCTTCAAAATGATGAATGTAATTGGCTTGGAAATACTCATTTCTAGTATCAAATTGGTAGCCCATCAGTTGAAATGAATTTAAAGGGTCAGCAAAAAGTCCAGCATCAGAACCTCTAAAATATTTATGCTCCAAAACTCTTAAGTTGTTTTTATTGGTAAAAGTACCAGTGCTAACTTTCCAAGTAGAATACCCTAATTGTGGTAACCTTACGTGGTCTTCTGCACTAACCTCTATGTATTCAAAATCTACCTCGCTATTAAACATATTAGGAATCCCTCTTCTATATTTTAGACTTACAATAGGAAGTTTGGCTTCTGTAATGACTTTTTTATTGTTTTTGATATAGTACTTTTGCTTGAAACGATACTTTAATGAGAGTTCTATTTCAGTTTTTTTATAATCTTCAAAAGAAGTAGGGGTGTTTAAGTTTTCAATAATGCTTTGGTCAGCAGTGTCTCCTAATGCAAGAGCGGAGTAATCAACTAATTGCAGTCCCTCTAAAGAAAGTTGATGCTGATAAGACAGAGTAGCTTCAGCATATAGTCCATTTATGATTTCCATACGTTGTGCAATGCTAACATTTTTAGAGCGAACATAGTTACTTCGACTCAAAACAGCCGTAAAAGAAGCATTTTGATTAATGAGTTCATAAGAATCTCCAAAACGTATAAATGTACGAACGAATTTCAGTGGGACATAGGTTAAGCCAACTCCAACTTTCCCTTTTACGTCTTTGTTTTTAAATCCATAATCGATTTGGCCTTCCGTTTCTAGCAGGTAGTTGTTAGGGAATTCTTTGTTAAAGTATCCACCTAGCCTATGGCGATATCCCCCAACTCCTAGGGGAACGATCTGATTGATGAGCCCTCTAAACCTAAATTCGGTTCCCTTAAAACTGTTTTTATGTCCAATTCCTGTCAATAAAAAGCTCCAGATATTAATTTTATTAAAGGCCGAGTCAACTCTTTTTAAGTATTCTGGACTAGTGTATAAACTGACCAAACTATCGTATTCTCCAATAAAAGTTAACTCATCTTTCTTTAATGTAATTGGTCGATTAGCGTCCCAAAATTGTTCATCTTTATCAAAAGCATCAACCTCAAAGCGTTTCACTTCACTGTTAAATGTTTTCTTTGGAAAAGTAGGAGAGAGGTTGTAGTTGGAATGATTCACCCTTGTATTTCCAATAATATTATAGTCTCCATCTTTAATGTTATAAAATAATTCTCTTCTTACAGGTAAATAAGCAGTCGAATCAAGTTGTTCATAGTTTTGAATAATTTTGAATTCACTACAAAAGAATAAAGCGCCTTTGTTTACATTTAAATCTACCGATTTTAAAGCCCAAGTACTATCTTCGATATAGATAGATCCATAAAATAAGGCTTCATTTTTAAATCTAGGAATAACTTCTAAATGGTAAATCTTTTTTCCATCTTCAATAAAACTACCTTTATAGTCGTATGCGTAGCTCAGGGCAGATGAGTTGGCTAAAGGAGAAATAAAAGGTTTAGCACTAATAGCAGAAAATGAGATCTTATTTTTATAGAAATTAAAATCAGAGTTGGATATATCAGTATAAATGAGATAGGGGTTTTTGTCTTCTCCTGTTTCTTGCGCAACTTGTGATTCACCAATTTCCATCCCAAAAGAAATGTTGTTAACTCCCATAGGGTCATCAACTTCAGCATAATCATGGTGGGCTTCTATAATTTCTTTGTAACGGTTAGGAGCTTTGAAATAGGTGGTTGAAATGGTTTCGATTAAATTTAAGTTTTGTTTTTTTAAACGGTCTTCTTGTTGCTCATCAGGAGTGTAAATTAAACTTAAGCTGTCAGCTTGATTTTTAATAACGGGTTCTTTTTCTAAAGAAGACTTCAAATAGGTTTTACAAGCGTATTGATTTATTGCATTGAGGTAAGTGGTACGTTTAGCTCGTACTTCTTTCATAATTATTTTTGCTCGATCCCTAGTTTTAGCAACGATCTCTACGTCAGCTAATAAAGCAACATCTTCTTTTAGCTGAATGTTCAATTCAATAGTTTGGTGAGCGGAAGTGATTTCGATTTCTTTCTCTACAATTTGAAAACCAATAAAACTGTATACAATGGTGTGTTTACCCTTTTCTATTTCAAGAAAGTATTCTCCTTTTAAATTGGAGGTTGTTCCATAACTTGTATTTTTAATGTAAACACTAGCAAAAGGGAGGACTTCATTATTGGTGTCTAGTATTTTTCCTTTGATTGCTCCAGCATAAAAAAAATGAGAAATCAAAGTGATAATAAGTAATAGAATGTATTTCATAATAAGTAAGGGACGAAGAACAATTAAAAAAGTTACATTTAGTTTAAAAAGTTCAAAAAAAGATGATTAAAAGCGGTCAACTAATTCTTTCTGCAATTCAAATAATTCATCTCTTAAACGTGCGGCATCCATAAAATCTTCTTGTTTTGCTGCATATTGCATTCTAGTTTTTACATCTTTAATTGCTTTTTCTAATTCATCTCTTGTAGTATATTGTGTTTGCTCTTCGGCTGCAGCAGTTAAAGCTTTGTTGATTTCATATTCTGATAATTGTTTTTTATTCTCGAAAACTTTGTCTGTATTTTTAACAATTTGTGTTGGGGTGATTCCATGCTTTTCATTGTATTCGATTTGAATAGCTCTACGCCTACTGGTTTCAGTAATCGTTGCATTCATAGAATCAGTGATTTTATCAGCATACATGAGTACTTTTCCGTTAACGTTACGTGCAGCCCTACCTACAGTTTGTACTAAAGATCTACGGTTTCTTAAGAAGCCCTCTTTATCGGCGTCTAATATGGCAACTAAAGAAACTTCGGGAAGGTCTAGTCCCTCCCTTAACAAGTTTACACCTATTAAAACATCAAATATTCCTTTTCTTAGATCTGCAAGAATTTCAACCCTATCTAAGGTGTCTACATCTGAGTGAATATAGCGACTTCGTATTCCCATTCGAGAAAAATAAGTATCTAACTCCTCTGCCATTCTTTTGGTAAGTGTAGTGACTAATACACGCTCATCTCGTTCAATAACCAGTTGAATTTCCTCTAATAAATCATCTATTTGATTTAAACTAGGTCTTACTTCAATAATAGGATCTAAGAGGCCAGTAGGACGAATAATCTGTTCTATTAGAATTCCCTCAGATTTTTCTAATTCAAAATCTGCTGGTGTAGCACTGATGTATAAGGTCTGGCCAATTAGTTGTTCAAACTCTTCAAATTTTAATGGACGATTGTCAATAGCAGAAGGCAGCCTAAAACCATATTCTACAAGGTTCACCTTTCTTGAACGGTCACCTCCATACATGGCTCTGATTTGAGGAATGGTGACATGGCTTTCATCAATCATCATAATAAAGTCATCTGGGAAGTAATCCAAAAGGCAGAATGGACGACTTCCAACTGGTCGTCTGTCAAAGTAACGAGAGTAATTTTCTATACCAGAGCAGTACCCCAGCTCACGCATCATTTCTAAATCATATTCAACACGTTCCAATAGCCTTTTAGCCTCTAAGTTTCTTCCAATTTCTTTAAAATAGTCGTATTGTTTTACCAAATCGTCTTGAATTTCTTCAATAGCAGTTTTAATGGTGTCATTACTCGTTACAAAAATATTAGCAGGAAAAATTTGATAGTTTTCAAAGGTTTCTATGACTTGATTATCATTCGGGTCAAATGTTTCGATTGATTCAATTTCATCACCCCAAAAAATAACGCGTAAGGCAACATCAGTATAAGCTAAATAAATAGAAACCGTATCTCCATTAACACGAAACTGTCCTCGTTCCAAACCAGTTGTACTTCTAGAATACAACACCTCAACAAGTTGATGCAAAAATTTATTACGGGCAATATTTTGTCCAACACTTATCTCAATAACTCCTTGTTTAAAATTGGCAGGGTTACCAATACCATAGATACATGAAACAGATGAAACAACAATAACATCTCTTCTTCCCGAAAGTAATGATGACGTACAACTTAACCTTAATTTTTCAATTTCGTCATTAATGGATAAATCCTTTTCGATATATGTTCCTGTTGTTGGAAGGTAGGCTTCAGGTTGGTAGTAGTCGTAGTAGGATACAAAATATTCTACTGCATTATCAGGAAAGAAAGCTTTGAATTCTTCATATAGTTGAGCTGCTAATGTTTTGTTATGTGATAAAATAAGAGTAGGGCGATTGGTTTGTGCAATAACATTGGCTGCCGTAAATGTTTTTCCTGATCCTGTTACTCCTAATAATGCTTGATGTTGTACCTTATTATTAAAGCCCTCTACAATTTGTTGAATGGCTTGTGGTTGATCACCTGTAGGTTTAAAATTTGAGTGTAGTTTGAAGTCCATGATGTAAAAATAAAGAAATACTCGAACTTATTTCATTCGAATATTTAGTTTTTCCTTTTTATTGAGAAGAACAATGGTCGATTGATCTTGATGATATTCAGGATGTGTTTTTTAGGGGGAACAAGTTATGACGAATTGTAGCTATAAAGTGATTGATGTTACCAATAGATTAAGAAGTTCTTCTTATTTTTGCACGCAGATTTCAATTAAAATAATGACTAATGGATTTACCAAAATCGTTGACATATATAAGGGAAGAGTTAATATCAAAAAAGATTGTTAAACCGCATGAAGTTATTCGGATTATTCAATCTGCTGGAGTTCGAAAAGAAGATTTAGAACCTTGGGCTGATTTTAACCATCCAATCAAAGACAGTTACGGGAGAAAAATGGTTTACAAAGCTCCAAACTTTGAAATAATGGTAATGTCTTGGTTGCCAGGGGATATGTCGGCAATCCATAACCATGGTTATACAACATGGGGGGCTGTTCAAGTATTTGGAGAAAACGAGCATGCAACGTTTAAAATAGAGGATAACCATTTGAAAACACTGACAAGAAGTCAATTTAAAAATGGTGAGATTGTTGGAGTCGGTCACCATTTGATTCATCAAATGGGGAATTTAACCGACAATAATGTTTTGACATTACATGTGTATGGTGTGGAAGAAGCAATTGACAATATAACAGGTGATGCTCACCTCTATGATCCGAGTAATGGTACAATTCAGATTATAAATGGAGGAGTGTTCTTTGATTTACCCAATACGCAAATTGAAGATATTATAGAGGGTCCAAAAGGAGATTATCCAACACAGTTAAGACATTTATTAGAGTTAGCGAAAAGAATTAGAAGATATAATCCTAATTCAATTAAGTTAAAAGAAATAGAAAATATTATCGTTTCTAAGAGTCAGGTGGAACAATTGAGCAATTTTGTTAGCAGTTTGAAAGATGAGCGTGGTCATATAATGAATCAAAATCAATGGAATATATTGAATCGAGAGTTGTGTGAAACAAAAGCCTATTTATTAAATAATGCTTATTTGTTAGAGGAATTTAATAAAGCCATTCAAGGAATTATCACTGTAAAGTGTGTGTTATGATGAGATTTCAAAGAATGATTTGAAATAAAAAAATCCCAAACTTTATCGAGCTTGGGATTTTTTATGTTATGATTTATTAACTGATAGCCTACACTGGAGTGGTAGTCATAGATTGAAATTCTAAGTTTCCATTCAAAACAGTTAGCTCAATTGTATCTGATGTTGAAACTTTATTGGAAAGTAAAGCTTTAGATAGTTGATTTAAAACTTGTTTTTGTACCACTCTTTTAACAGGCCTAGCTCCAAATTGAGGATCATATCCAAGTTTTGCAATTTCCTTAATCGCTTCATCAGTGATGGATAATTGAATGTCATTTTTCAATAGCCTTTGTTTTAATTTGTTTAACTGAATCTTTACAATATTTTGAATGTCTTCTAACGTTAACGGTTGAAACATAATCGTTTCGTCAATACGATTCAAGAATTCAGGTCTAACTGTTTGTTTCAGTGCTTGATAAACATTGTCTTTGGTGTTTTCAACAACTTCAATTTGCTCGAGTTGAGATTTAAGTTCAAAACCATTAAAACTATCCTGTATAATTTCAGCTCCGATGTTGGAGGTCATAATGATAATTGTATTTTTAAAATCAACTACTCGTCCTTTATTATCTGTTAATCTACCGTCGTCCAACACTTGAAGTAGGATGTTAAATACATCAGGGTGTGCTTTCTCGATTTCATCCAGTAAAATCACAGAATAAGGCTTTCTTCTGACAGCTTCAGTTAATTGACCACCTTCATCATAGCCTACATATCCTGGAGGAGCTCCTACTAATCTAGATACAGCATGACGTTCTTGATATTCACTCATGTCTATTCTGGTCATTGCATTTTCATCTGAAAATAAGTATTCACTTAATGCTTTAGCAAGTTCGGTTTTTCCTACCCCAGTAGTACCTAAGAAGATAAAAGAACCAATAGGTTTGTTGGAGTCTTGTAATCCAGCTCTACTTCTTCGTACAGCATCAGATACGGCTTCTATTGCGTCCAGTTGTCCCACTACTCTTTTTCCAATTTCATCTTCCAACTTTAAGAGTTTTGCTCTTTCACTTTCTAGCATTTTACTGACAGGAATTCCTGTCCATCGAGCTACAACATCAGCAATTTCTTCAGACCCTACTTCTTCTTTAATCATTTTTGAATTAAGTTGAAGCTCAGCTAATTCTTTTTTAGCATTTTCAACATCATTTTCTAATTGTTTAAGTAGGCTGTATCGAATTTCAGCAACACGACTAAAATCCCCAGAACGTTCAGCTTGTTCAGCTTCAAGTTTTAGTTGTTCAATTTCTTCTTTGGAATTTTGGATCTTTTCAACAACTTCCTTTTCACTTTTCCATTTTGCTAAAAAGCTGTCCCTCTTTTCGTTCAGTTCAGAAAGTTCTTCTGCTAGTAAATCTAGTTTTTTTGAATCTCCCTCTCTTTTAATCGCCTCTCTTTCAATTTCAAGCTGCATGATTTTACGTTCAATTTCATCCAGTTCTTCAGGCTTTGAGTTGATTTCCATTCTTAATTTAGAGGCTGCTTCATCAATTAAATCTATTGCTTTGTCAGGAAGAAAACGAGTCGTAATATAACGTTGAGACAACTCTACAGCAGCTATAATAGCACTATCTTTTATTTGTACTTTATGATGGGTTTCATATTTTTCCTTAATACCTCTCAAAATACTAATTGCATCTTCAGTATCAGGTTCATCTACAATAACTTTTTGGAACCTTCTTTCTAAAGCCTTATCCTTTTCAAAATACTTTTGATATTCGTCTAGAGTAGTAGCTCCAATTGATCGAAGTTCTCCTCTAGCTAAAGCTGGTTTTAAAATATTGGCTGCATCCATGGCGCCTTGACCTCCTCCAGCTCCAACTAACGTATGGATTTCATCAATAAATAAAATAATTTCACCATCAGAACTAGTTACTTCTTTGACTACAGCTTTTAGACGCTCTTCAAACTCTCCCTTGTACTTTGCTCCTGCGATTAGAGCCCCCATATCCAAGGAATAAATTGTTTTTCCTTGTAGGTTTTCTGGAACATCGCCACTTATTATCCTGTGTGCAATTCCCTCAGCAATAGCTGTTTTTCCAACGCCTGGCTCTCCAATAAGAATAGGGTTGTTTTTAGTTC
Source organism: Flavobacteriales bacterium (assembly GCA_025210295.1). Lineage (NCBI taxonomy): Bacteria > Pseudomonadati > Bacteroidota > Flavobacteriia > Flavobacteriales > Flavobacteriales bacterium. The sequence continues at coordinate 40,593 of JAOASC010000019.1, forward strand.
GTCGTGTTAATATTTGAAGAACTCTTCTTATTTCTTCATCTCTTCCAATAACAGGGTCCAACTTTCCGTCTTTAGCTAATTGATTAAGGTTGTTGGCATATTTTGCTAAAGAATTATACGTTTCTTCCTGACTTTGAGAAGTAACTCGATTCCCTTTTCTAAGTTCTTGAATGATGTTGTCAAGTTCTTTGGTATTAAATCCATGATCCTTCAGTAATTGGGTAGTACTTCCAGAGCTGGCTAAAATCCCATAAATGATATGTTCTAATGATACAAAATCATCGTTCATTTTTTTGGCTGTACTTAAGGCCTTATCCAAGGTTGTTTGCGCATTTCTTGAAAGTTGCTCTTGTCCACCAGTTACTTTGGGGTAGGAGGTGATAATGCTGTCTAAAGCTTGCTTAAAAACAGTAAGATTTACTCCCATTTTCTTAAAAATATGTGGGAATATATTTTCGTCAACTTGAAAGCCACCTTTCAATAAATGGCCATTTTCGATTTGTTGATTGTTGTTTTCAACAGCTATTTGTCTGGCCTCAGAGATAGCTTGTTGAGACTTTGTTGTAAACTTATTGAAATCCATTTTTTTTTATTTTAATTAAACTCAATTTGGTGTTCACAAAAAATTATCCATCCCTAAAAAACTGCCTGAATAACATGATTTTTAATGAATTATCGTGTTTAATCTGAAAAAATGTCTGCTTTAAATAAAATCTTAAGACAATAAGTCACAAATAGTTGTTAATAAAAACGTTTAATAGTATATTTTCGCTCTATAAAAAAAGCAACTAAGTCGAGTTTAACTCGTCTTTTTTTATAATTAACACTTAAACATGAATAATAGTTCTATATATAAAAAGTTAAGTTCGATATTCTTAGCTTTATTTCTTACGTTTTCATTTTTTGGACAAAGTAATTTAATTCTGGTTAATTCAAGTGTAAGTAATGGGCTAACGCCTTGTTTGGGAGTAGCCGATTTTGTGGTGAATATGGAGAACCCATCGCCTTTTACTATTGCAAATGATACCGTTACGATAACACTTCCAGGGGGAATCAATTATATTGCAGGATCAGCAAATAATGCTAATGAAGTAGATATATCTGATTTGGAAAACCCTGTCTTTGTTATTCCAGATTTAAATACCTTGTCAACCTATAGTTTTTCTATTCAAATTGAAACAGGATGTGATGTACAAGCATTTATAGATGGAGGAGGTACAATTTTAAATAGTGTGTTATTTGATTTCGATGCGATTAATAGTTCTGGTGCAATTACCCCAGGGACATTTACACACCAGAGTAATGTTTATGCGATTACAATTCCTAACTTATCAATTACGAATATCACTAATCAAAGTTTTACAGGTTCGGTAGGAGATGTGTTTGACCGTTGTATCACGATTATTAATGGAGGTAGTGGTCCATTAGCAACATTTACTCTAGAAGATCAACACGGTTCAGGGGTTATGGTAAACTCTGTAAGTGTAGGAACAAATACCACTACTGGTTTTACTGAGAACATCGTATTAAATGGAGCTGATTTTACTACTGTTGGAAATGGAGATAATTTATTCGATCCAGGAGAGAGTATTACGATTTGTGAAAATATAAGTATCGTCCAATGTGCTGGAACTGCTTCATTCTTTTCTTATCATTGGGGATGTAATGGACAACAATGTCAAACATTAACTGATGGAGCCAACATTGTCTTTCCAGGAGAAGCTCCAAATTTAGTATTTACCAAATGGAGTGGGTATTCCAGAGGAACAGGAAGTGGTGGTAATAATGGATCTTGTTTTGGCAATAATGGAACAGGAGACTTCCCAGCTTCATTAACAATAACTAATGATGGTACGGGAACAGCATATAATACTAATATCGATTTGTTTAATGGTTGGACAACTTATATGGTGAGTAACTATTACAGTTCATTTAATTTATCAAGTTTTACCTACACCATTAACGGAGGAGCCCCTCAACCATTAACGTTTGATCAAACCTACAATTCAAGCAATAAATCATGTTTACCTGCTAATCCTATTGGTCGCGTTAAGTTTTCTTTTGATAGTATTCAAACGACAGATACCATAGTGATTAGTTGGAATCATTTTACTTGCTGTGAAGACGATGGAGTATGTCGTAATTCAGAGAGAAGACATTTGTTAGGTTGGCGTTTTGAAGGAACTTATGAAAATAAATGTGCTGAAGAATATCCAATCGTTCTTCAACAAGGAATTTATACCTCATATTACAGACACAGAATGTCTTTAGATCAATCTCCAGGAACACTTTTTGGAACTTCTACTGGAACAATGAGTTTTCTGACTTCTAATTTCGAATTTCCATTCCCTAATAATAGCACTAATCGTGTCTTTTGGTATGAAATAGTTTTACCTTCTTGTTTAACCGTTGATCCAGCAACATTTATCGTAAGAGATTATCAAAATACGGTTATAGGTGGTATCCCAGATTCAGTTAGAACAAGTGGAGATACCATACGAATTTATTACGACCGACCAATAGGAGGAACGCAGTCTACTGTTTCTTTTGATATACAATTAGATTGTTCAACTTGTGGTGCTACTGGCCCAGCTACTGTTGAGTTAAACTCTTATTTTATACCAGATAAAAATTGTGGATGTGAAATGAAATTAGGTTGTACAAGTGGTCAAGTTGAGTTGATTTGTCCAACACCTTGCGAAGGGATAAGTATGTATGATTTTGAATCACAAAGAATCAACTTTGGTTTACCTGATAATGATAATAATGGAATTCCAGATGGGGTAGGAGTTGTCGATCAAACTTTAGCTCGACCTGATCGTTTAATGTATGGAGATACCTTAGGAACAGTATTCAAAGCTACAGTAAATAGAACAACTGGAGTAAATTGGAATTACATTTATGCTAGAACATTAATCGAAAATGTTGGAAACAGGTTTGCAGCAGCTACCAATTCAAGTATTACCATATATGATGCAAGCACTGGAACCTATTTTACATGTAATACTATTCCTGCTCCTGCTGTTGCAACAACAGGAACAACTAGAGATTTTGTACATGAATTAGATTTAAATACATTAACATCTAATGGCTGTTTCCCTGCTGGATATATTTTAGATCATGGAGACTCCATTATTTTTAATGCAAATTATGTCGTAAATTCAAATGTTGGTGGGGCAATTATTGCTGGGACGTGTGATAATATGATTTATGCAACAACAGTTCAAAATCCAGCATTGACTGATACACCTAATATTTATGGATGTCCAAATATTCAAAGAAGTTTCTCTGTATTGGGATATTACACGACTAACTGGGGAACAAGTACTTATGAAACAAGTACCTGTGGGCAATTTACTACAACTCAAAATTATTATTTGAGTATAGGCCCTTGTTGTAACAATTATGCTGGAGGTAATTTATTTCCTTATGAATATCGTCATTGGAATACACCATCTATATTGCAAGTTACTATGCCTGATGATTATACTTATATCAGCGCAAGATTTAATTTCAGAAGAACAACTGGTACATTAGCAAGTAGTACTACTGTTGGGTTAAATGGTAGTTATGATCCATCCGGTTATTTCGATATAACACCAGCTACCATCACTGGAAATACTTATCGCTTTGATATTGGGCAGTATTTTGGAACCGATGCTATAAATGATAGTATTTTAGTTGGAGATGATGGATATTATGGGACATTACTTGTTACTTATGAGCCAAACTGTCAAGTTGAAGATTCAACAGCTTTTATCCAATACAGATGGGAATATACACCAACAGCTCAACTTCACCCAACTGCTTATACTATAAACAATGCCAATAACCAAGATAAAATAACATATAACAGACCTAATGTAAGTATGCAAACCAATCTAGTTTCAGTAAATACAGCAACTGGAGATGTGGAATGGGACTTAATGATTAACAATTCATCAGCACTTTCAGATGCTAGAAATATTTGGTTTGGAGCGCCTACTACTGGTACTATTATCGCTGATAGTTTGTTTGATATTTCAGGGAATACTATGCTATACCCTTCTACAAATGGAATTTTTCAAGCCAATCAATTGTTAGCTACAGAAACACGTAACTATAAGTTATATACCCATATAAATTCTTGTTTTTCGGATAGTATAAAAGTGTATTTTGGATGGGATTGTACTGGATATCCAGCAGACGTAGGTTCTTACCCATGTGATATGGAAGAAGTAACCTTGTATATTACTCCTTTAATGCCAGAACTTTCTAATACTATTGCAACAATAAGTGCCGATACAATTGGATTGTGTGATACTGCTGAATTTGAGATCGAAGTTCGAGATTATCAATTAGGAAATGCCTATAATGTCTTGACTGATATTTACCTACCCTCAGGAATGTTTATAGCTCCAGGAAGTGTCCAGATGGATTATCTTACTGGATATACAACAATTCCTGATCCAACATTAGTTTCTGGTAATACTTTTAGATGGGATATACCTGTTATTGATGATACTATAGGCTTATATGGGTTGAGTGGTGTATTAGATAATACCAGAAATTCGTATAGAATTCGATTTAAATGTTATACAGATTGTGATTTCGTTTCTGGAAGTCGTGTATCTTGTAAAACAACCGGAAATGCTTTTTGTGGTGCTCCTCGAAGTTCTAATATTGGAGTTTCTAATCAAGTCTTTATAGGTGATGCTTTGCCTCCATATCTAGCAACAATAAACATTAATACAACATATATTACTCCTTGCTTGGCTGGAACTCCTGTTGAAATCGAAATTATTAATAATGGACCACAAGCGTTTAATACAAATGATTCTATTTCGGTCCTTTTAGGAAACGGATTAAGTTATGTTAATGCTTCATTTAATGGTCAGTTAAACCCACCAGCTAATGGCGTTCCTCAAATTACAGGAAATGCTCTTGCTTGGAGGCTACCTTCTGGAGTTGGGGTAGGAGATACTTGTCGATTTGATTTCCAAATTAATGGTGATCCGAATGATTTATTATGTGGAATTACACAAGTGAGCTCACAAATCACAACTTATGGAAATGCTTTGTGTTCATCTACTGGAATAAATTGTAATATCGATGTCGCTACAGCTGATACTCTAAGAAATGTTTTCGTATTTAAAGGTTATTTAAATGTTTCAAATAGCTCAGCAACTTCGGTTCCAAACCCACCATCTGGTGAAACAGTAACAGTGAATTTTGATATAAATAATACAGGAGAAACAATTAGTACCGGAACCAATACAATTGTTCAGTACTATAATGATGATGACAATAATGGAGTTTATTCTGTAGGAGATACCTACCTCACTAGAGATACGATTGTAGATGCCTTGGTCGCTAATACGGTATATAATTATACAACAACATTAAACCTAAATGCAGGGAATACTTGTAATATCATAGCGGTAATTGATACCAGTTTAAACCCTTGTACTTGTACACCATCTCAAATATTGATTAATATTGATTTAATAGGTCCAACTACAAGTCATGTATTATGTTCTGGGGAAACAGTAAATATAGGAAATGCTCCAATCAATACTTATACCTATTCTTGGAATCCAACAATTGGACTCAGCAGTTCTACAATAGCTCAGCCCAACTTCTCCAAAAATGTAGTTTATCCAAATACTGAAAACCTAACATATATTAGGACGATTAATAAACAAGGCTGCTTTGCAACAGATACGGTATTGTTTACCATTTATTCAATACCAACAGCTGATGCTGGAATAGATCAAGATTTATGTAATACTTATACTACGACGTTAGCAGGAAACCAACCACAAGGAACTGCAACAGGAATGTGGACCATGGATGCCACACATACGCAACCAAGTGTAGTTACGTTTGCTGATGCGACGCAGTATAATACAAATATTAGTAATTTACAAGAAGGGACTTATCGTTTGATATGGACCGTAAGTAATGGAACTTGTACACCTGCTACAGATGTTGTAGAAATTAGAGTTTATAATCAACCAACTTCAAATGCTGGTACAGATCAAGATTTGTGTAATGTATACACGACTACATTAGCAGGGAACACACCTCCAGGAACTGCGACAGGATTATGGACGATGGATGCTACCCATGCGCAACCAAGCGCAGTTACGTTTGCAGATGCGACGCAATCTAATACAGGAATAAGTAATTTACAAGAAGGGACCTATCAATTGGTTTGGACTGTGAGTAATGGAACTTGCCCCCCTGCTTCTGATACAGTGACTATTCGTGTATATGATCAGCCAACTTCAAATGCTGGAACGGATATAGATTTATGTAATACTTATACAGTAGCATTGGCGGGGAATAATCCTCCAGGAACTGCGACAGGATTATGGACCATGGATGCCACGCATACCCAACCAAGTGTAGTCACTTTTGCTGATGCAACGCAGTTTAACTCTAATATAAGTAATCTACAAGAGGGAACCTATCGTTTAATATGGACCGTAAGTAATGGTACTTGTACACCTGATACTGATATTGTAGAGGTTCGAGTTTATGACCAACCAACTGCTAATGCAGGGATAGACCAAGATTTATGTAATATTTATACCGCTACTTTGGCGGGGAATTCTCCACTTGGAACTGCAACAGGATTATGGACGATGGATGCGACTCATACCCAACCAAGCGTGGTAACCTTTGCAGATGCTACACAGTTCAATACCAATATTAGTAATTTACAAGAGGGCACTTATCGTTTAATATGGACCGTAAGTAATGGAACCTGTACACCAGCAACAGATGTTGTAGAAATTCGAGTTTATGACCAACCAACTTCAAATGCTGGAGTAGACCAAGATTTATGTAATGTTTATACGACTACTTTAGCAGGGAACACACCTCCAGGAACTGCGACAGGAACTTGGACCATGGATGCAACGCATACCCAACCAAGTGTGGTAAACTTTGCAGATGCTACGCAATTCAATACCAATATTAGTAATTTACAGGAAGGAACCTATC
>JAOASC010000020.1 GCA_025210295.1 Flavobacteriales bacterium
CTCCGCCGGTGGTTTTGGATTTGGATCCGTCAAATAACGGTGAGCTATACGCGCCTTGTCCCTCATAGGTGAATGACTCACTTAATAGGGTTTGCCCATAAGACTCTCCTAAAAAAATTAACCCTAAGAATAGTATTATTATCGTTGTCGATTTGTGCATTGGAATAGGTGCTTTTTTATGATAGCGTTTCAAATTAATTATTATGTTTTAGAGCACCTTTATTCATTAGAAGTAATAACTTCGTACAAGACTAGGTACTATAATTAATGATAACTAAGTTTAAAATATTAGGGTATATAACTATCTTTTTTTCTATTAAACGGTCGTTTTTTAACGATTTTTGTGCAGTTCAACTACATTTGCAAAGTTAGATTACTCATTATAAATAATCCAAATTCCTTATCAACAAACAACCAGTTAACTATAATATATCTAACTGATATTAAGCATAGTAGTGTTAATAAATCAAAAGTGCTATAATAATATTACTTAGGTCTTTTAGACTAGAGACAAACACCAAAAATTAATCTTAAATTTCAGAGACTGATTCCAAACATTGAACAAAAATTGATGGTAATAATATAATTGAGCTAAACAATAAAAAAAGGAGATCAATTAATGAGCTTCATCGGAAAATAACTACTTATTCATTAATCTCTTTTCTTAACACTTTACCTTGGTAAGAAATTGCTATCACACCTTCTGTGAACCCAACTCTTATTAGTTCATTTAATAAGTTTTCAGCATCCTGTAATGTTTCCAAAACAGGAGATGCATAAATCACGATCCCATTAACTTTTATTGGTGTAGCATTAAGCTGTAACGCTTTAAGTTTTTGAGTATAGTCAGGAGACATATTAGCTTCTATCATTCCAATTTCAACGATATACTTAATATTTGTTTCAACGATATCAGTTATCTGTTTTTCATTTTCTGTTGAAATACGCTTTATTTCTTCTGCTAAAGCCTCTTTCGGTTGCATTGCATTTAAAGCCACTTCAATTGCTTCTATTTCAGCATTATCATTTTGATTACTTTGTCTATCAGGGTTATCTTCAGTAGCTCCTGTATTTTCATCATCATTAGATGAATTACCTTGAGTTTCAGTTAAACTTTTAAAGTTAAAGAATTGTTGGCCATCTCCAAAATTGACTTCTTTTTTCCCTTCGTAGAAAGTAAAATCTACGGTATAATGTTTAAACCCATCAAACTGAATCAAGAATTTATCCTTATCTATTTCAAACCCTTCTCCAAATACGTTTGTTACTTTTACTGTAAAATATCCAGCTTGCGGAACGTTTAATGTATAATACCCTTTCAAATCTGTTAGAGCGGCAAAAGTTTCTCCTTTTTCATTCACAGCCTCTACCCTAACCCCGTTTACATTAATCAATCCTTTATCGCTGAATTCATCTCTAATTAATGAAACTTTTCCATTAACTTGGAAACTTTCAACATAAGGGATATATAAATCCATATCCTGAGTAATTTCAATGCTTTGGTTATCTCCTTTTGCATTGTATAAATTTCCTAAATTAAACAGCGGTTCAAAATCCCCTAAATAAGAACCTTCTGGAATATCCTTTAAAAGGATTTCTCCTTGGGTATTTGAGACCAACTCTTGCTCTCCAAACCTAATGAAATCATCCACATTCTTTTCCCGATCTCTTGATAATTTTAATTTAATATTTGATAATAATGGTTCATCTTCTCCTCTAATCCCATCACCATCTAAATCATTAAAACAAATAGCTGTTACATCATAATACTTTATTCTAGGTTGTGGAATATCAAAAGATTTTTTTACACCAATGTTCATACTAAAGTTTCTATGAGTAATTACACCTGCTGTCTCTTCATCTACACTATTGGTAAAGATATTAGCACGCATATTCGCTGACCACCTATAAGGTAATTTAAAATCTAACATGGTACTCAAAACAAAATTTTGTCTATTAGATGGCAGTCTTAAGAAATACGTCAAATAATTTCCCCAGGTAATGTTTTTTTCATAAAACTTTCTAGTATGATGTAACCTGGCTTGAACTGTTTCATAATTAATAGGTTCATCATTTTCAAAAAATGCCTCACTGACAAAGAAATTGGGCCCATAAATATAATTAGCACTAGCTCCCATATTTCTGTTGACGTAACTCAATCCTAAATTAATCGCTGGTAACTCTCTTATGGTAACATCAGGTTGTAAACGGTTTCTAAAATAAGTATACCCGGCAGACAAACTTGGAGTTAACATTTGAAATTCATCCATTTTTATTCTAGATAAAATAAATAAACCTCCAAAATAATTAGTGAAATTCTCAGCTGTTGTATCACTTTGAATCAACAAGCGATTCAACTCTCTCATCATAGGTCCAGCCTCTAATACTAGACTATTGGACAATCGGTTTAAGTAGGTGGCTCTATAAATTGCCTGTCTATTATATGATCCATTATAAAAAGGGCTATACACATATCCTGAAGTACTAACTGAATTGTAGTTAGCAATTAAGTTTATACGACTTTTTGCATTAATCATATACCTAAAGTATCCATTAATTTTATTTGATGGTCTAACTCTAATGAAGTTAAATTGATCATTTCTTGTTGTTCCACCAAACCTAAACTTTTTCCATACTCCACTATAACTAGCCATATACGAAAAACCTAAAACAGTAGAATCAGCGGGTACTCCAACGCCTTGATTATTATCAAAAACCGCATTGGTTCCCATTAAACCTATTCTCAATGTATGGTTTTTATAGGGAGAGAAAGCAGCTCCAACTTCAGGTGATAAGGCACGGTAATGCAAATATTGATTATCTTCATAAGTAGCTCCCCCCCATACTCTTAAGTTATTAATTTTTCTTTTGTATAGAACAGATGAACTCCAATTAGGAAAGAACTTCCCTATTATGTAACTAGCATTAACTTCATCATTATCAGTTATCTTATAGGAAGCTTTAACACCCCAACCTCTTAATGAATGCATCGTATTGTTAAATATCTCCCCTATTTCAGCGACCAAATCATCTGACCATCTATAGACAATTCTAAACGTATAATTATTTGGGTTTTCAAAATAGTTTAACGTTCCCGATTGTCGGTAAAATAAGTTTCTAGCTTGAAAAATATAGTTTAAATCATGCTCTCCTTTAAACTGTAAATGTCCATAAGCTCCTAAATTCAATTTAGGTTGATTAGATGATAACAGGTTGAAAACATTTGCTTCAACATTAAGCGGAGAATATTTTTCTTGTCTATTATGAATGTAGGCATTATCCAAGTCTCTTACCCAAAGCATGTCTCTTCTGGACTTATTCGTGCTCCCTGAAATTCCTTTAACCTTAATGGTTGATTCGTCCCAAATTTGGGTGTAAAATTGACGTTTATCTTCTGTCAATTGAGCTCTCGTTACCGTATATGTATATACTGTATCAGTTAAAGGTGGTACTTTAACAAAGTAATCTTTTTTGTTTTCGTTAACTTCAAGAATATCTAGTAATTTACCTACTTCAAACTGAAGATTTATTAACTCTGGGGCATTCCCCTTATTTTTCACATGCAAATCAAATTGGACAGTTTCAAAGTATTCATTGAAATAAATAGTACTATGTTCTAAATACATATCCCACTTGGTTTTCAGGGGTATTTTAACATAAGCAGCACCAGAATAATATCCATTTTTTGCTTCAAAAGATGCATCAATTACATAAGCCATTCCACCAACTGCATTTCTAGGTATAGATAGACGAACAGGCAGACTTATTGAATCATTAGCTTCTAGCGTTATTTCCATTGAGGGGTTTGCGATTAAATGCCACCCATTGGGTACATTAATCCTAATCTTACCACTAATAGGACTATTAGTAGTATTCGTAAATTTGCAGACATTAAAATAAATTGAGTCAGCCGACTGTTCGACCTTTTGCTTTATAAATTCAATTTCAATATCTCTAATAATTTTTTTAACAGTATCCTCAGCGATAAAAGCATCAACAATTGAGGAAGTGTCCGTAACATTAGGGTTAATGGCAGTATCCTTAACCGATGTTATATCTGTTGTATCCACATCAGGTAATGCAACAGAATTAGTGTCTACATTAATAGAATCTGTGATAGACACAATCGAATCTTGATTTTGAGCATAATTAGCACCTGCTAACAATAGCATTACAATAATATATAGGTTATGTCTTATCAAGATTATAAAGTAATAAGTAGTATTCTTAATCAAAACTATGGGGTTAAAAGTCTGGGATTAAAATAACTTCAACTTCTATGGTATAATAATCAGCTGTACTTCCTAACAAACTTCCATTAGCAATTCCACACTCATAAGTTAAGTTAATTTGGTGGGTATTTGCATCAGCAGGTATATGAGCTGGATCTATAGTGTTCATTAGTTCATTTCCTGGAGCTATTGCTAAATCTTGCAATCCATTAAAAGTTGCAGTACCCAAATTTCCACTTGCATCTGTTGCTTCAATTTGGATAGTATTAAGTGGTAAAGTATTCCCTCCTCCTCCATCGATAGTTGGTTGAGAAAGAAAAGATTGAAAATCGAGATGCCATCCAGTTAATGTTCCGCCTGTTAAATCTTCCATTGAAACACCTAAAGTTGTTCCATCTGTAATCCTAATTCCATTTCTATATTTATCGATAGAATTAAAATTAAATTCAATGTGAGAACCAATAAGTGTTGTAAGGCGAGCAGTATTATCTTGAGCAAGAATTAGTGTATTAAACACTCCTGTAAAAAAAATAACAAAGCATATAAATGGGGACTTTCTCATATTACCATTGAATACAACAATAGGTTGATACCCTACAAAGAATACCAACCTATTATTCGATTTATCCTTTATTATAAAGAAGCTAATTCAAACAACACATTTACGATATATCTATCTGGTGTTGGACTTGGATTTTGCTCTAATAACACAGTTGGGTTCATTGTTGATGGAGCTCCACCAACTTCAGCAGTACCACATCTCCAAGTAATTGTAAAATCATTATCTGTAACATCTCCTGCACTTGAAGCAATATTTCCGTTATCAGTAATTAATACAATTGGAAATTGTTCTAATGCTGAGACTTGTGCTCCATCAACTGTTGGTGCAGAAGTAACTTCAGTACCTAAAGTATGAGTTCCATTAGAAGTTAGAGAAAAACCTACGTTATCCAATGTTAAGGTATTAGCTGGATTATCAGTACCAATAAATGTAGCTTCTTCTGCTCCATAGCTCAATTCCCATCTAGTAGATGATGCTATAGTAAAATTAGAAACATACATTGGATCTGAAGTATTTGGATTTGCTGAACCAGAAGTTGCTGCATCACCAGATATACCAAAACGATAGTCATCAATAGAGTTAAAAGTAAACTCAATATTACCACCATCAGTAATTGTCATTCTTAACACTTCATTCAAATTCACGGCTAAAGGAATTACATTTCTGTCTCTCACCGCTTGAGCATACGTAGTTGCTCCCCACAATAGTAATCCCGAAACAAGGATAGATAACTTTTTCATAATAATTTATTTTTTAGTTCATCACAATGTTAACGATTATGAAAACCAAAAAAAAATATTTACAGAGTTATTTTATCGAAATATTTAATTATTTGATGAGCATATTATTTTCAATGATAAGAGAATTAACAGTTTTTTAATTCTTAATTTTTCTTCTTTTTGTATTAAATAATTCTGTATTATTGCGTTGTTATTTATGAAAATAAACTTATGAAAAATCTTATTATTTTATCACTATTCCTATTTAACATTCACATAATCAAAGCACAAGATTTTGAGGTTGCTCCTGTTGTTATGAATTTTGAAGCTAATCCTGGACAAATTCAAAAGAAACAAATGACTATCAGAAATCATGCTAACATCAAACAATCTTTTACATTTAATTTTGGAGATTATGAAATTGATGAAAGCGGTAAAAAAGTTCGTAAAGCTGCTGGGACCTCAAAAAGATCATGTGCGAGTTGGATTACTGTTACTCCAAACTTATTAGAACTAAACCCTAATGAAGAAAGAACAGTAACTGTATTAATGACCGTACCTAAAGATGGTTATGCTACCAAATGGGGAATGATATATGTACAAGCAAGTACTGAACAAAGTGGAAATGATGTAGACAAACAATTGGCTACAGGAATTAGAGTCACTCCTAGAATTGCTGTATTAGTGAGTCAATCTCCAAAAACCAATCAAAATTATAAAGGGAAAATCTATAACCTTAAAGAAGTTACCTCTCAAAAAGACTCTGTTAAAACGTTCCATGTTGTCGTTGAGAATATTGGAGATAAAATCTTCGAAGGGAGCGTACAATTATTACTTGCTGATATGACTACAGCGCAAGAGACCAAATATAAACCGAAAAAGAATAGAGTCTTTCCTGGAGAAAAAAGAACTTTTGAGCTAACGCTTCCTAATAATATTACACCTGGTAAATATGTACTTGCTGCAATTCTAAACTACGGTCATGGAAAAGCTCTAGAAGGAACACAATTATTAGTTGAAATAAAATAACTTTATGAGACCCCTATTCTATTTGGTATTGCTTTTATGGACTCCACAACTAATGGGACAAGACACCATTAGAACTTATTACAATGATTCTATTAAAACGGTGAAAGAAATCTATCTTGTAAATACCAATGGAGACAAGGAGGGTTTGTATCAAATATTTCACCCCAATCAAACCTTATGGCAAATTGGTCATTATAAAAACAATCAATTAGAAGGAGAATGGTTAGATTACTATACTACAGGACAATTAAAGCAAAAGTTATTTTTTATTGCAGGTAAGTTAGAGGGAAAATCAACCACTTATTACCCTTATGGTGAAACCTACCAAATCATGAATTACAAAAATGACATCCTCCATGGAGAATTGATCATTTACCATGAAAATGGTCAACTTAAAGAAGTTTCTAACTATATAAATGGTAGTCCTCATGGTCCTTTCAAAGGCTACTACCAAAATGGTAAACTGAGGTACCAAACAACAATGGTTAATGGTTTAGCAAGTGGTAATTGGACTGCTTATTTTGACAATGGTTACATTCAGGAAAAAGGCTATAAGAACAGAGGCATCTTTCAGGGTGAGTTTATTGGTTACTACAAAGATTACGAAGGTATTATTCAAAAAAAATGCCACTACAACAACGGTTTATTAGATGGAGATTTTAAGGGCTTTTACCCTTCAGGAAACCTTATGAATAAGTATTTTTATAAAAAAAATAAAATAGAAGGAGAATACCAAGAATTTTTTGACTCAACGAAAAGTTTAATATTTATTCAAGGAAACTATATCAATGATAAAAAAGAAGGGGTTTGGACAACATACTATGCCAACCAACAAATATATTATACGGGTATTTATACCAATTCGATAAAAGAAGGTGAATGGAAAGTGTTTTATGATTCAGGAAATCAAAAACAAATTGGAACCTATAAAAACGGTGTAGAAATTGGAAAATGGAAATTCTATACATTGTTAGGTCAACTCTCTCATACAGGACAATATGAAAACGGTGATCGAACTGGGACATGGAATTATTACTACCCAAGTGGCCAATTAAAAGTTGAGCATAATTACCACAAGGGACTTAGAAACGGAATTGGTACAGCCTACGATGAAAAAGGAATTATTGTTGAGAAGGCACTATATAAAGATGATCAGTTGATTCAGAACTTAATGAACAATTAACTTTTGAAATAAATTCACTTTAAACACGTTAAAAAATAATAATTACATTAAATTTACCTCTAACAATTTAACAGAAACTACTATGAGACGATCTACACTCCTTGTTCCTTATGATTTTACTCCTGTCGCAGAATCTGCTGTAAAAGATGCTATTACAATTGCAAAGCAGACTAGAGCTGATGTTTTACTTTTACATGTAGTTAAAAACACTAAAGACATGCAAGCTGCGAATACTAAGCTTGAAGCTGTAATAAAAACTTTAGATCAAACAGAAGTAGGTGTTAGCCATCGAATTGAAGTCGGTAGTATTTTCGATGATATTGGCAAAGTAGCTGAAGAAGTTAAAGCTTCTGTTATTGTTATGGGAACACATGGAGCAAAAGGTATGCAAAAACTGTTTGGAAGTTTTGCAATTAAGGTTATTACCAGTACCAATGTTCCTTTTATGGTCGTTCAAGAGAAATTAATTAGTAGAGACATCAATAAAATTGTACTACCTGTTACTGCTTCTAAAGAAAGTTTACAGATTTTGAACTCAACAGCTAATTTAGCAAAAGCATTAGGAGCTACTGTCAATGTTGTTTACGAAACTAAAAGTGAAGCAGCCATGCAGAGAAAGATTAAAAACTATGCACAAATAGCACTTCAACAGTTAGCTGAACAAGGAATCAATGATGCTAAAGCTTTTAAATTACAAGGAAAAGGAGCTTATCAAGAACAGATATTAGATTTTAGCAAAAGACATGGAGCTGACTTAATTTCTGTAGCTTATTATACTGAAAAAGTTTTTGCTCAATTCGACACTTTTGCCCAAGACTTAATTACTAATAAAGATCAAATACCAACATTAATTATCAAAACAGTTGATTCAACTGTAGGGTATTTCTAAGGCTTTAATATATAAAATAGAAAAGGGAACTGATTAAAGTTCCCTTTTTTAGTTTGGATCAGAAAACTTTGGATTATTTACAAAGTCTTCATCTGTTAATGTTAATAAGAAAGCTTTTAGATCTAATCGGTCTTGTGGATTTAATTGAACCCCACCTACTCCAATATTTTTCATTAATGGATCCAGTGTTGGTGAATATTGTAACCCTACACTATAATGGTTAATGACATCATCAATGGTTTGAAATCTCCCATCGTGCATATATGGAGCCGTATAAATTAAGTTCCTTAATGATGGAGTTTTAAATTTCCCCTTATCTGCGGGATCTCCTGTTACTGCTTCACGACCTATATCCGTAAAAGTAGCATCTAAACCATTGTTATGATATAAATTATCGGTCCATAAAGGGTTATATGGATCTCCATGACAATGAAAACAATCCCCACCAGATTCATCCATAAAAATATTATACCCACTCAGTTCTGATGGTGTTAGCTGTGCTTCACCTCTTAAATATTTATCAAATTTAGAATTTCCAGAAACAAGCGTTCTCTCGAACTGAGCGATTGCCTTAACAACCATAATAGAATCTATCTGATCAGTTCCAAAAACTTGTTTAAACAGTTTTGGATACTCGGCATCTGCCTGCAATTTTGAAACGACATTAGGCCAGATTTCATGCATTTCTATAGGATTAACAACTGGATCATGTGCTTGCCCTTCAATAGTCGCTGTTCTTCCATCCCAAAAATACTCGTCATTATAATTCCATGCCATATTAAATAAAGGCATTGCATTCCTATTTCCTTGAATACCATCTATCCCTGTACTGAATTGATCAGGGTCTGTGAAAGCATTTTCTTGTTTATGACAACTGGCGCAGTTTTGCGAATTATCTCCTGACAATTTCTTCTCATAAAATAACTTCCGTCCTAGTTCGACTCCTTCTTCTGTTAATGGGTTATCCTCTGGTAAGTTTGGGGCTGGTAAGTATTGGTTTAAGGTATAAGGCACTTCTAATGAATAAGCTGTCGGATTATAAATTTCATATTCGCATGATCCATCATCCTTAACAGCCTCTACATCATAATTCAATGCAGAATCATCAGTACACCCCTTAGGCTTTCTACAACTTGTAAAAACTATTGAAACCCCAACAAGTGCCCATCCTATTTTATAAAATATACGCATTACTCAATTTACAAAAAAAGCCTAGCCTACACAAGAGACTAGGCTTTATAATTAATATTCCACTTGATTATTGTGTTACTGAACCAAAACTAAATACTGTACGTCCATTTTGATTCATCAAAATTTGTGCATTATAGTTAGGCATTAACATCGCGTGCATTGCATCTAAATCCCATTGATTAGGGTTTTTAAACCATTCAGCAAAATTCATATCTATATTAATCGAAGCATCATTTGATAAATTAAATGACTGATTTAATTTTACATAGAAATGATTCGCTTCATGTGTTCCATTATTTGAAGCCGTTCCATTATGAAATGCAAAAGCAGTAGTATCATTATTAGATTCAATAAATTTCCCTTCAAACTTCAAAAAGTGATATCCTCCACCAATCATTGCAGGCCATGACCAACTTGCTGCGTTTAAATCTGCATAAGCTCCATCAGTATTATCAGCTTCATCAAATCCCCAAGTAAATCCTATTCCTGTATAATCTCCATAAGGAACATGAACATCATCAGGAAAAGAATAAGCAAATGAATTGGTATTATCAAAATCTACAAAATTATATCCTTCAACAACTATACTGTCCCCGTCAGCTTTATACAAAACAAAATCAGAAACTAAATACTGAATTTTAGTGATGCTATGCGTTGTTCCCATATCATTCGTATACTTCAAGTCATTGAAATCGGATGGCATTATTGTAGCTCCATCATATTTATGATTCATTTTAATCATCACATGACTTCCATCATGTCCATCTCCTGATGTTGTATCAAACTCACATGAACCATCATCTTTTTTAGCATTAGCATCATAATTTGTTGCTGCTGAATCTGTACATCCTTTCTTTTTACAAGATGTAGTACCTAAAGCTAAACTTACCCCTAAAATTCCTGCTATTAATATTTTTGTATTTTTCATTGTATTTTTTTTAAAAATTGTAATTTAATCCTACAGACGTTCTGTAGGTTGTAAATAATTGTGTATCTCCATTTAATTGAGTAGCATACACATGTTGGTATTGAGCACTTAAGCTCCAATTGTTTTTATATAATTTAAGACCAATATTCCCAAAAAAGGTTGCTCCACCTGAATCATTAATGATCGCCTGTTCATAATCTTTCTCAAACTTTTCGACATAAGATCCCAAAAATGGCATCAATACTAGTCCTTTTACTTCTTTAATGTAAAAGATATTAGCATTAAGGTTTAAGGTGTTTCCATATCTAAAATTATCTTGATTATAGGTATTAAACTTAATATTAAGATTCGTTGAAAACCCTAGACTTTTATACCTAAAAGCATAAGTCGTCAAGAACAAAAAATCCCAACTTCCTGAACCTGGCTGCAAATCTAAATTTGGCGTTCCAAAAGCATATGATTTAGAAATACTTCCTAATGGTAATTTTACCCCTCCTCCAATAGTAACTCTATGAGTTATATTTTGAGTTGTATCTGAAGTTTGCTTAGTATTATACAATTGATAGGTTTGAATCAATAATGGATCTCCTAATCCTTTGATCCTATATTTTGCTAATCCGTCAATCTTTTCAGTATTATCTACTATAGGTAAGGTAAACATTGTCTTCCACCTATCTTTCAGATAAAAAGTACCTCTTAATTCATACGTTTTATAGATGTCTATTACTTCTTTATTTAATAATTGGCTGGTTTCTACTCCTCCGTGTTTTAATAATACTTGACCTAATTCATTATACTTTCCATACATAAATCTTGAATGATGGTAAAATCCAAATGAATTTCGATAATCATTAGGTGATATATTTAAATATACATTACAATTATCACACGAATAAGCAACAAACGAACGAATTATTAATAAAATAAGAATTGTTTTCTTCATTTATTTAATCTTTAAGTAACCAAAGGTTACGAATTCGTTAGTTTTACTAGAATTGTAATTGATTAAATAAAAATTGGAGGTCTGAAGATAGGAGATAAATATTGGTTATTCGTATACGAAGCGATTAAATAAGAGGGAGACTGTTCTTCTTGTTTATCTAAAGCTAATTCTACCTCTTGAATTTGTTGAAAAGCAAGTACAGACACTACAACAGAGAATACTTCTTCTGTACTGTGCGCAGGGATATTATTTGTCAACTGTAGTTGTTCAGATAAATGACATGATCCTAAACAGTTGAGCTCAGGTTTGGTTTTATTTTCACAATACTTCTCTGCGTATTCTTTTTGATTCATGTGATAATCAACCAGCATACATGTCTGAATCATTACTGATAAAAACAATGAAGTAATAAAAAATACAATTATACTATTTAGATATAGCTTATTCACTTAGAACAAAGGTACTCATTAATTCAATATAAAACATGATATTCGTTAGTTTACCTTATGTATTTCTCAAAATATGCTTTTACATTCTTCTCTATTCTCTGAAGTGCATCCTCCGAGGTTTCCTTCGTAAACTTTTCTCCTGATACTTGCTCATAAAGCTCTATATAGCGTTCTGAAACAGAAGCAACAAATTCATCCGTCATTTCCGGAACTTGTTGTCCCTCTTTTCCCTGAAAGCCGTTTTCCATCAACCACTCCCTCACAAATTCTTTTGATAATTGCTTTTGAGGCTCGTCATTTGCCAACCGCTCATGATAACCTTCAGCATAAAAATATCTAGAAGAATCAGGGGTATGGATTTCATCAATAAGATAAATTTTTCCATCTTTTTTACCAAATTCATACTTGGTATCAACTAATATCAGACCTTGCTTAGCTGCCATTTCAGTACCTCTGGCAAACAATTCTCTAGTATATTTTTCGAGCAATACATAATCTTCTTCACTCACAATTCCTTTTGCGATAATATCCTCTCTAGCAATATCCACATCATGCTCTCCAAAATCTGCTTTAGTAGATGGTGTAATAATTGGCTCTGGAAATTGCTGATGTTCTTTCATTCCTTCTGGCATTGTTACCCCACATAATACTCTTTCTCCAGATTTGTAGGTTCGCCATGCATGTCCTGTCAAGTAGCCTCTTATCACCATCTCTACCTTAAATGGTTGGCATAAATGACCTACAGTTACATTAGGGTCTGGTGTAGCAATGCTCCAATTATCAACGATATCTTCAGTAGCTTTTAAAAACTTTGCTGCTAATTGATTTAATACCTGTCCTTTAAAAGGGATTCCTTTGGGTAGAACAACATCAAAAGCAGAAATCCGATCACTAACTGACATGACTAAGAAGTCATTATTTATGTTGTAAACGTCTCTTACTTTACCTTTGTAAACACTGACTTGATTAGGGAATTTAAAATCTGTTTGTGTAATCGCTTTCATCTCAATTTAGTGATTTGGTTTATTCGTTTTATTTGCTCTCCTTTTTCTGTTGAGCACTACTTTTAAATGCTTTAATAATATGTTTAACTAAACGATGTCGAACAACATCTTGCTCATTTAATTCTACAATTGCAATTCCTTTGATATCTTTTAAAATAGTGGTTGCTATCCTTAATCCTGACTTCTGATTATACGGTAAATCAACTTGTGTCGGGTCTCCAGTTACAATAAATTTAGCAGACTCCCCCATTCTCGTTAAAAACATCTTAATTTGGCTCTCTGTAGCATTCTGCCCTTCATCTAAAATCACAAATGCTTTATCCAATGTACGCCCTCTCATATAGGCTAAAGGAGCAATTTGAATCACGTTGTGCTCTATATACTCTTCTAGTTTTTCTGGAGTAATCATATCTCTTAAAGCGTCGTACAAAGGCTGTAAATAAGGATCTAACTTATCTTTTAAGTCTCCAGGTAAAAAACCTAAATTTTCACCTGCTTCTACAGCTGGACGAGTTAAAATAATTTTTCTTACTTCCTTATTCTTAAGCGCTCTTACAGCCAATGCTACAGCTGTATATGTTTTTCCCGAACCAGCAGGCCCAACCGCAAACAACATGTCATTGTCTGCTATAGCCTCTACCATTTTTCTTTGATTAGGAGTTCTTGCTGAAACTTTTAAGCCCTTGTTTCCAAATACCAAAACATCGTTCTTCTTACGATCATCTTCATGCACTCTACTCTTAGCGTTCAGAATATTTTCAATATTACTTTGTGTGATATTGTTATAACGTTCAAAATGACGAATAATTAATTGAATTGCTTCTTCAAATAATTTGGTGTCTTCATCATTTCCTAAAACTTTCAAAAAATTACCTCTATTGATAATTTTCAAACGTGAAAAATGAGCTTGAAGTTGCTTTAAATTAGCATTATTAGCTCCAAGGATATCTACAGGATTTATTCCTTTTATTTCGATGATTTTTTCGTGCAAATTCTTGTTTTTTTACTTCAGCCCAAAGTATCTCTTCAATGGTTGCTGATTTTTTATTTTTATTGCTTATTTTTGAGCTTCAAAATTAATCATACCAATTTATATTTACGACATAATTATTGGTTTTATTTGAATATATTTAGTAATTCTATACAACTGTTGAAAAGTCGCAATAAAAGCGTATTTTTGGAAAAATGAGAATAATCACATTAACAACCGACATGGGGCTGAAAGATTACTATGTAGCAGCTGTTAAAGGCGCTATTATCAGTCAATTGCCCGACGTTCGAATTGTTGATATTAGTCATCAAATAGCCCCTTTTGATATCGCTCAAGCTTCATTTGTTCTTCGTAATTGTTTTAATGAATTTCCAAAAGGTACGATACATATAATTGGAATTAACCCTTTTGAAAAAGGAGAAACGAAACATGTATTAATTGAATATAACAATCATTATTTTATTGGTGCCGATAATGGTATCTTTTCTTTATTATTTTCAAGAAAACCAGATAAAGTTTTTGAATTAAATATTATTGAAGATACTTTTAATCAATCTTTTCCGACCAAAAATGTTTTTGTAAAAGCTGCTTGTCACATCGCCAGAGGAGGAACTCCAGAAGTTATTGGAAAACAAGTTGAAGACATTAAAAAGCGTCAGTTATTTAGAGCTACAGCAGAAAGTAATGTAATTAAAGGAACCGTTATTTATATTGATTCTTATGGTAATGTGATTACCAATATTTCTCAAAAGCTATTCTACGAAATCAAACAAGAGCGTGATTTCAAAATCTATTTAACACGCGCTGGTTACACTATTTCTAAAATTAGAAAGAATTATAATGAGGTTCCAGAAGGAGAAAAAGTGGCATTGTTTAGCAGTTCTGGCTATCTAGAAATTGCCATCAACAAAGGTGTTGAAGGTTCTGGAGGTGGTGCCAATAAACTCTTTGGACTTAAAATTACCGATACCATTACTATTGAATTTGAAGAAAAGAAACCGGAACCTGAAGAGGATTTTTTCATGCAGTAACTCCCCTATTAAAGTCTCCTTATTATGAAAAGAATTCACTTATTTGAACTTGAAGATTTTAATTGGTTCCCAAATTGGATTCGAGTTCGACTAACAAGAATGCTTAATTTTATGCATAAGTTAGTCAAGACTGAAGATAAATTAATTGAATTATTAACCCCTTTAATAAAAGAAAGTCAAAACTTACACATTACTGATTTATGTTCTGGTTCTGGAGGTCCAATGATACCTGTAGTCGAAAGACTTCAACAACAAGAACAGTTTAAAAATTTAAGCCTTACGTTAACAGATTTGTATCCACATCATGAAATTGTCAAGCGCTATGAGTCAAACCCGCTCATCAGTTACAGTTCTCAACCTGTAGATGTAACCAAAGTAAATGCAGACTATAAAGGTTTAAAGACAATGATTTGCAGTTTTCATCACATGACACCAGACAATGCTAAGGCAATCTTAAAAGCCGCTAGAGATAATAGAGATACCATTTGCATCTATGAAATGAGTGACAACAGACATCCGCTCATCGCTAATGTTTTTACTTTTATCTTTAATTTTATCAACAGCCTTTTTATTACTCCATTTGTTCGCCCAATGAGCTGGCAACAACTTGTTTTTACCTATATAATACCTATTCTACCTTTAGGTTTTGCTTGGGATGGAGCTGTTTCTAATGCACGAACCTATACATTAAGCGATATTGATGAGTTGCTTGAGGGGCTTGAGCAAGATGATTATCAATGGGAAAAAGGTATTATTGCGGGGAAGCTTCCTAGTATGTATTTGATTGGAAAGCCTGTTTAATGATTAATTATATTTAGAATTAGGTTGTTATTTTCCTTTACTACATTTACCCCAACCGATCATACTTCTACTTGATATTTAAAACTAAAAATACTTAGTTTTATACTGTGCTTAAGTTTTTGTGTTTAAATTATATCCTATCTATTAGTATTATACTATTAGGGCAAGACAGCTCATCTGTATTTATAACCCCTGAAATACCTGCCCAATATAAAATTGGAAGCCAACAATTATTAAATGACATTTACAAAAATTTAAAATCCCCAAGCACTCAAGCTGATATAACTGGTAGAGTTTATGTTTCTTTTACTGTTGATACCACAGGGAAAATAACCAACCCAAAAATAAAAAGAGGCATTAATGAACTCTTTGACAAAGAAGCATTAAGAATTATAAGCTTGCTAGGAGAATGGACTCCTGGGAAATTATATGGCAAAAAAATTAATACAAAAATGATCATTCCCATAACCTTTAATTGCAATAGAAGTCCATCTCAATAAAATTTTACCATGATTAAATCTTTAGAACTATTCAAATCACTATTTTTGTTGTCGCAATAAGCATTTTGAAAATGAAAACTATATCAATACTAATATTCCTTTCTATTCTCTTTTTACAATGTAAGACAGGAAACCGCGAAGCCAAAGAAATTCTTGTTAATCAAGAACATAAAGCCAATGAACAAGAAGACACCTCTAATTCATTAGAAGAAATAGAACAACAAATAATCGAAAACCCAGAAAGTCCGAACGGTTATACCAAACGTTCCTACTATTATGCTAAACAAGGAGACTTCAAACGTGCTTTGGAAGACATCAGTAGAGCATTAACAATTACACCCGAAGAACCTTCTTTAAACTTCACTAAGGCTGAGTTGCTATTTAATCAAGCTGGGATGACGCTTAATGCCTTACTTTATGATCAATCAGAAATCTATTTGAATAACACGATAAAACTAGATTCTAGTTATGTAGATGCCTACATACTAAAAGCAAAAATATACATCGGTAGAAAAAATGCTGAAGAAGCTATTGGTAACCTAAGTGAAGCCATTAAAATTTCACCTACTTTATCAGAGCCGTATGCACTAAAAGGGTTTGTTTATCAGCGTTTAGGAAACACTCAACTGGCTCAATCTTCCTATCAAACAGCACTAGAAATGGACGCTAATAATTACGATGCCAATACAGGTTTAGGATACATTTATTATTTAGATACCAATGCTAATGGGCTCATCTATTTTGATGCAGCTATGCGTTTAGACTCCAATGCTATTGAGCCAGTTAGAAATAAAGGTTTATTATTGAAAAACTTAGGCCGAATTGAGGCTGCAAAAACAGCATTCAACCACGTTCTTCAAATTGATTCTTTATTTGAAGAAGCCTATTATAATCTTGGTGTTTGCGAAATTGATTCTTACGACGATAATTTTGAAGAAAAAACTAAGGACTCTATTGTCAACAATGCGATTCATTATTTTCAACAAGCGGTAAATATTAACCCTGAATATGTTCAGGCGCTCTATAACCTTGGATACAGTTATGAATTTAAAGGTGATAAAAAAAGTGCCTTAAAATACTATAAACAAGCCATAGAAATCGCACCTGACTATGAATTGGTTAATGAAGCTCTAAGACGGTTCTAAATAATGGAAAGTGACTTTCCTACTCGAAAAATAATTCATGTTGACATGGATGCTTTTTACGCATCTGTTGAACAACTAGATCATCCTGAATTAAGAGGAAAGCCTATAGCAGTTGGCGGTGGTGGGGAAAGAGGAGTTGTAGCTGCAGCAAGTTATGAAGCAAGAAAGTTTAATGTTAAATCCGCTTTATCTGGAAAAATAGCTAGAGAAAGATGTCCTCACCTAATCTTTGTAAAACCTCGATTTGAACGTTATAAAGAGGTCTCTGCCATGATTCGTGAAATCTTTTACGAATACACCGATTTAGTAGAACCTTTATCTTTAGACGAAGCTTTTTTAGACGTCACAGAAAACAAAAAAAATAATCCGTCCGCAGGTTTAATTGCTCAGGAAATTCGAGAAAAAATCTATCAAAAAACGGGGTTAACTGCATCTGCTGGAATTTCCATCAATAAATTTTTAGCTAAAGTTGCTTCTGACATCAATAAACCAAATGGACAAAAAACGATCAAGCCTCAAGAAGTTTTAAGTTTTCTTGAGGAACTACCCGTAGCTAAATTCTTTGGTGTTGGAAAAGTTACCGCTCAGAAGATGTATAAACTGGGCATTTTTAAAGGCCAAGATTTAAAACGAAAATCTTTAGAAGAGCTACAACTTCATTTTGGAAAATCTGGCCAACATTATTACAATATTGTAAGGGGGATACAGCATAGCAACGTTTCTCCTAACCGCATTCGAAAATCAATAGCAGCTGAAAGAACGTTTACGAATGACTTAACTTCTAAAGAAGAGATCATTGAAAAACTCTCAAAAATCGGAGATGAACTTGAAAAACGTTTAAAGAAAAGCAATACCAAAGGGAAAACAATAACGCTAAAAATAAAATACTTAGATTTTATTGTTCATACTAGAAGTAAAACCCTAGCTTATTATATTGACAATAAAAAGGACTTTTTTGAAATTGTCATCCAATTACTTTTACAAGAACAACTCATCAAACCAGTCCGTCTACTGGGCATATCTATCAGTAACCTTGATAATCAAAAGACCATTGATAAATGGATTCAATTAACATTTAATTTTGACTCCCAATCCAATTAACCTTTACGTTCAACTTTTTGTTTTTGATAAAGTTCAGCATAATTTCCTCCTAAATTAACCAATTCATTATGACTCCCTTTTTCTAACAGGTGTCCATTATCAAACAACAGAATTTGATCGGCATTTTTTAACGTAGAAATACGATGGCCTATTAGCACTGCTGTTTTTCCATTCATAATTCTATTTAAATTCGATAAAATTTGTTCTTCTGTTTTAGTATCTACAGCAGATAAACAATCATCAAAAATCATAAATGGAGGTTCTTTAATAATTGCTCTGGCAATAGACAAACGCTGCTTTTGACCACCTGATAAAGTCACGCCTTTCTCTCCTATTTCTGTTTCAAATCCTTTTTCAAACCCTATAATATTTTGATAAACAGCAGCATCTTTAGCAGCTTGAATAATAGCAGCTTCAGAAACTGCTTTCTGTTTCATTCCAAATGCTATATTATTGGCAACAGTATCAGAGAATAAAAACACTTCTTGGGGAACATAACCAAAAGCTGTTCTAAGTGCCGAAATACTATATTGCTTGATGTTCGTTCCATTAATCAAAACCTCTCCCTCAGTCACGTCATACAATCGACACAATAAATTAGCGATTGTTGATTTTCCGCACCCAGTTCTTCCAGTTACTCCAACCGTTGCGCCTTCAGGTATAACAAAACTCACATTATCCAATGCCACGATTCCGCTTTCAGGATAAATAAAACTAACATTTTTAAATTCTATCGCGCCTTTTATTATTGTTATAGGGTTTTCCACTTCAGTAATTTCACTTTCAACCTCTAAAAATTCGTTTAATCTTGTTTGAGAAGCAGCAGCTCTTTGCACCAATGAAGTCACCCACCCTACTGAAGCAAAAGGCCAAGTTAACATGTTTACATACATGATAAACTGTAAAATAATACCTGTATCAATGGTTCCCTCAATAGCCTTAACTCCTCCAATATAAATCGTAATAATGGTACTTAAACCAATTAGCAATACAATTACAGGCATAAAGAAAGCATTTGTTCTCGCCAAACTCAAGCTTGCTACTTGATAATTGTAGGTTTCTTCTTCAAATTTATTAACAAAGTGTTTTCCTCGATTATAAGCTTTTAACACTCGAATTCCTGATAGCTTTTCCTGTACAAATGATGATAACCCCGATTGTGTTCGTTGAACCAATTCACTCCTTTTATTAATGACGCTACTTACCTTATATACCAAGTAAGACATTATTGGTAATGGCACTAATGAATACAATGTTAATTCAACATTGATACGTAGCATAAAACTAACAATTAGAATAAAGAGTACGATAAGGTTTATGGTATACATAATAGCAGGCCCCAAATACATTCTTACCCGACTAACATCCTCACTTATCCTATTCATTATATCCCCAGTTCGGTTCTTTTTGTAAAACGACATGTCCAGTTCTTGATACTTATTATAGATTTCATTTTTTAAATCATATTCTATCAAACGAGACATAATAATAATCGTTTGGCGAGTAAAAAATAAAAACACGCCTTTCATAAAAGAAAGAAAAACATATACTCCTGCCAGATATATGGCTAATTTGGTAATTTCTTGATAAGAAAAATCATCAGTACTTTGATTGGCAAAATCAACAATTTGATTGGTTGCATTCTTAACCACTTCAGGCATGTATACTCCAAACAAGTTAGAAGCCACAATAAATAGGGTTCCCAGGAGTAATCTCCACTTATATTTTATTAAGTATTTGTTTAAATAAAATAATGACTTCACTTATTCCAATTTAGTTTATTTGAATTGATCAATTTAATCCTCAATAAAGTTGATAATTTTTAACAAAATTACAGAGTTACTTATCTACTTTATGTTATTTTTGCACTCAGGTATTAATGAATACAAAAGTAATTAACATTCTTACAAATCAATTAAAAATGGAAGTTAAAAATATTTCTGAAGTTAAAAACGATGAATTAGGAGTTTTGGCTCAAATGACAGACATGGGACATGAACAAGTTTTATTCTGCCAAGATAAACAAGCCGGACTAAAAGCAATTATAGCTGTTCACAATACTGTTTGTGGGCCAGCATTGGGAGGGACAAGAATGTGGAATTACAATACAGAAGCTGAAGCTTTAAAAGATGTATTGAGACTTTCGAGAGGAATGACCTATAAAAATGCCATTTCTGGTCTAAATCTAGGTGGAGGAAAAGCTGTAATTATTGGAAATTCTAGAACAGACAAATCTGAAGCTCTTTTTAGAAGATTTGGACAATTTGTTGACAGTTTAGCAGGAAAATACATTACTGCTGAAGATGTAGGGATTTCGCCTCAAGATATGAATTGGGTCTCAATGGAAACTAAACACGTAGCTGGTTTACCAGGTAAAAGTGGTGATCCATCTCCCGTTACTGCATTTGGAGTATACATGGGGATGAAAGCTGCTGCAAAAATACAATTTGGCTCAGACTCACTAGAAGGTAAAAAAGTTGCCGTTCAAGGAGTAGGACATGTTGGAGAGTATTTGGTTCAAAATCTTCAAAAAGAAGGAGCTGATATATACATTACTGACATTCATGAGGAGACGTTAAAACATGTTGCTAATAAATATGGTGCTAAAGTCGTTGGTTTAGACGAAATTTATGACATTGATATGGACATTTATGCTCCATGTGCTCTTGGAGCAACTGTGAATGATGCTACCTTAGAGCGTTTAAAGTGCAGTATTATTGCAGGTGCAGCCAACAATCAATTAGAAAATGAAAATAAACACGGCGAAATTGTTAGAGAAAAAGGGATTATTTACGCTCCTGACTTCTTAATCAATGCCGGAGGAGTAATGAATTGTTATGGAGAAGTTTATGACATTCCTTCTAACAGAATTATGGGAATGGCCGAAGATATTTATAACACCACTTTAAACATCATCAAAAAATCTAGAGAAGAAGGAATACCTACTTATCTAGCTGCCAATAGAATGGCTGAAGAAAGAATTCAACAATTAGCCAACATCAAACAATACTTCTAAAACGTTAGAAGTTAACTCAATAAATATGCTTAATAGAAGACATTTAAGAATTAAAGTATTACAAACATTATATGCTTTTACGCAATCTAATAATACCAATTTAGTTGCAGGGGAGAAAGAATTATTGCATGGGGTAGAAAAAATGTACGATTTGTATATTTATTACTTAACGATGTTTGATAGTTTTACACACTTTGCCGAATTAAAAATTGAAGAAGCAAAACGTAAAATATTTACAAGTGAAGAAGATTTAAATCCGAATTTAAAGTTTGTAAACAATCGCTTTTTAGCACTTCTAAAAAACAACAAAGCCATTAAAGATGCTTCATTAACAACTAAAATAAACTGGAGCAACGATGTTGAACAAGATGTTTTAACAAAACTATTTAACTCATTCACTAAGAACGACATATATAATGAGTATATGGAGAAAGAAAGCAGTTCTTTTGAAGAGGATAAGAAGTTTATCGTCAAACTTTTCAAAAAAGAGATTTGTAATTTTGAATTGCTTTTACATTTCTTTGAAGAGAAAAGTGTTTATTGGCAAGATGATATCGATTTAGTTTGTTCTATGGTTATTAAAACCTTAAAATCATTCAAATCACCTGATGATATTCATGCTCCGATTTTACCTTTGTATAAAGATGATGAGGAAAGTTTTATCAAAGCGTTATTTAGAAAAGGCTTAAACAACTTAGAAGATAACTATGCTATAATTTCTAAATACACTAAAAACTGGGAATCTGATCGAATAGCCTTAATGGATCGTTTGTTAATGAACTTAGCCATTACTGAAGCTAAAGCCTTTGAGTATATCCCTACAAAAGTAACCTTGAATGAGTATATAGAAATTTCAAAGTTTTACAGCACACCAAAAAGTAATACTTTTATTAATGGTGTTTTGGATAAAATATTTGATGACTTAAAAAAAGAGGGTGCAATAAAAAAAGTAGGAAGAGGGCTTCTCAATTAGAGCATTAGATCAATTATCATCTAATAGTTAACTTATCAAAAGATTTAAAACAATGAAACGAATAATAATTGCTGGATTTATAGGTGCTAGTTTACTGTCAAGTTGTAAAATAACTGATAAAAACGATGGCAAAGCTGTAACATCAGAAATGCTCAATACCGATGCAGAGAACGCTCCTGTTATGGAATTTGAAAATGAAACTTTTGAATTTGATAATATTGCTATTGGATCAACGGTTAAGCACAGTTTTAAATTCAAAAATACTGGTCAATCTGCGCTC
Source organism: Flavobacteriales bacterium (assembly GCA_025210295.1). Lineage (NCBI taxonomy): Bacteria > Pseudomonadati > Bacteroidota > Flavobacteriia > Flavobacteriales > Flavobacteriales bacterium. The sequence continues at coordinate 22,968 of JAOASC010000020.1, forward strand.
TTATTATTTGATGTTAAAGCTTCATGCGGTTGTACTGTTTTAAAAGGGTGGCCAAAAGAACCAATTGCTCCTGGAGAAACTGCTGAAATTCCAATTGAATTTACCCCAAATGTGACGGGACAAAATGAAAAATCTGTTTCTATTGTAGCCAATACTATTCCCTCTGTGAAAAAATTAGCCATTAGAGGAACTGTGGTAGGAACAAACTAAAATATACAAAATAAAAACTATGAAATTAACACTTTTACAAGCTGCAGGAGGAGATGCTGGAATGATGAACATCATTATGATTGTAGCCATGTTTGCGGTCTTTTATTTCTTTATGATCAGACCACAGCAAAAAAAGAAAAAAGAACTAGAAAAATACATTTCTGAAATCAAGCAAGGAGATGCAGTACTAACACTTGGAGGTATTCATGGAAAAGTTACTGCTGTCAACGACACAACAGTAAACATTGTTTCTGATGGAGGGGCTAAATTAAAGATTGAAAAAAGTGCTATTGTTGCTGATGCTTCAGCCATAGCAAATGGACCAAGATAATATGCTTAAAATTGGATTAACTGGAGGAATTGGAAGTGGAAAAACCACAGTGGCTTCTATTTTCAATTCTTTTGGTATTCCTATATACAACTCTGATATACGAGCCAAGTATATCATGAACCATGATGTTGAGTTGATCAAAGCTATTCAACATCTTCTCGGGGACGAAGCTTATCTAAACGGAAAAATTAATCGTCCTTATATTTCAAAAAAAGTATTCTCTACCCCTGCTCTACTTCAACAACTCAACCAATTAGTACACCCAAAAGTCGCTGAAGACTTTGATCATTGGTGCAACGAAAACAGTCATGCTCCATTTATTATTAAAGAAGCCGCTATTTTAATCGAAAGTAAAGCTTATTTATCCTTAGATAAGATTATTGTGGTCAATGCACCTGAAGCAATTAGAATAACTCGCGTAATGCAGCGTGACCACACACCGCTTGAAGCAGTAAAAGCAAGAATAAAAAATCAAATTTCTGAAGAAGAGCGCAACCAATACGCTGATTTTATAGTCAATAATGACGGAAAAACAGCATTGATAAAACAAGTAAAAGCTATTATTAAAGCATTAAAAGCTCTTCAATAATTCTTTACTTCTTATTTAAAACTCAGATATAAAAAAAGAATTAAAGACGCCGTCTGGAAAGAGTTTTCATCAACAGGTGCTATCGTAATCCCCGTATTTTCTTCTCCTTTCATAAACACTCCATCGTTGGACCACTGAATATACATACCTGATCCATTATCAATCTTTCCTGTTTTATCAATTTTTACAAGCGCTTTCCCAGTTGCATCAGCTAAAATTCCATCAGGCGAAATACTAGCAATAAGTTGCCCATCTTTACTCGTTAGCTTTCCATCTTTATGCACTATACCAATCAACTCCCCTCCCATTTTTATTACACCTTTATTATTCACTTTTATCTGAGTTTTCTTCCCCTCATATTTAAGTTTAAAGCTTGAAAAAGTTAAAAGGTTAGCTTGAAGACTCCAAGAAATCGATAATGTTGCTATAACAAATAAGTAAAAAAATCTTTTCATAACACTACAATATTACTGATTTTATTCAAAAAGAATAGGTTTTATTAAAATAGTTTTATTCATAAGATTATTAAAGAGATTCCGCTATATTTTTTTCATTTTGGGCAAGCTTATAAGCGATTATTATTGCAACCAACTACATTAGGGATTTTTAACATATCAACAGTCAAATTAATGTAACATTTGCTATCAAGAAGAAAATATAAAAGCTTATTTTTGCCCATTGAATATATTATACAATGGAAAAAATAACCAAATCAATTATCTCTACCAGAATGATGGCTTTTCTACTCTTAGTTTTTGCTATCGCTATTGGTACAGCCACCTTTATTGAAAACAGTTACGACACTATTACAGCGCGACTTGTAATCTATAACACCAGATGGTTTTCTTTAATCATGCTATTATTAGTGATCAATTTCATTGGAAATATAGACCGTTATCAACTTTTGAAAAAAGAAAAATTTACCATTTTACTCGTTCACATAGGATTAATCATCACCATTGTGGGCGCTGGTGTTACCCGTTATATTGGTTTTGAAGGAATTATGCCAATCAAAGAGGGAGAAAACTCCAATGTGATGTACAGTGCAGAGCCTTATTTACAGCTGTATATTACCGATGAAATCAAACAATACAAATCAGAGAAAAAAATCTATTTTTCAGAGCTATACACTAATACGAATCGCCCTTTTTATAGTAACTATTTTACGATTCCAGTAGATTTCCCTAATAAAGGACATTTTGATATTTCATTTAAAAACTACATAAAAAATGCCGAAGAAATAACCTTAGAAGATCAACCAGATGGTAAAAACATACTAGAATTAGTCGTTGCTGGACAAGCTGGACGGGAAACACATTTAGTCGCTGAAGGAGAAATCAAAAAAATTGGAACTGTTCTTATTTCATACAACAACAATGAAGACCCAACAGCGATTAGAATCAATGACCTTGCCGAACAACTAACTGTTATAACACCATACATGATTCAAAGAACAGCAATGCCACAAATGATTGTCGATACCCTTTGGGCAGATACAGTTCAAGAGTTTAAACCCATGCATTTACACAATATTTTAGGGACTCAGTTTGTATTCAAAAAGCACTATAAAAAAGCCATTAAAAAACTTCAGCAAAGCGAAGATGATAAAGCAGGAAATTTAGATGCCTTGATGTTAACACTTAATTATAATGGAATTGAAAAAGATTTTACTGTAATGGGTGGACCTAATCGAATGGCCAACTATTTAAAATTTGAAGAAAATGGACTGTTATTTAACATCGCCTATGGAGCGAAGCCAATATTCTTACCATTTTCTATCTATTTGAATGACTTTATTTTAGATCGTTATCCAGGTTCAACAAGTCCTTCTTCATTCAAAAGTATTGTCACATTACACGATACAACAGTAAACCTTCATGAAGAACAAGAAATATTTATGAATAATGTAATGGACTATAAAGGTTATCGCTTTTTCCAATCATCTTATGAGCCAGATGAATCAGGAACTATATTATCTGTAAACAATGATTATTGGGGAACACTCATTACTTATATTGGCTATTTATTGTTATCTATAGGATTTGGTCTTAGCCTTTTAAATAAAAAATCTCGATTTGTTGAACTCAGTAAACGTATGAAAAAAATTAGAGACAAAAGAAAAGTAGCATTACTCGCTCTTCCACTTCTGCTTTTTTCTTTAGGAAATCTAAATGCTCAAACAGAAAAAACACCCCCTATTATCTCAGAAGAAAAGGCCAACGAATTTGGAAAGTTATTAGTACAGACTTTTGAGGGGAGAATACAACCTGTTCATACTTTAGCTTATGACATTTTGCATAAGATCTCAAAACAAAACTACATTGAAATTGAGGGTCAGAAATACACTGCGATGCAAGTCTATATGGATATGCATGTTCATCAACGTTTTTGGGCGCATCAACCGCTTATAAATATTAGAAGAAATACAGGAGTAAGAGAACTGTTAGGAATCGAAGGTTCCAAAGCCAGTTTAGCAGATTTTTATAACGAAGATAATCAATATAAAATCATTAATGAAGTAATGAAAAGCCGTCAGAAAAAGGCAGTAGAGCAAAATGTTTTTGATAAAGAATTATTAAAAGTAGATGAACGCTTTAATATTGCAAGAATGGTTTTGGAATACCAATTTCTAAATATCTTCCCTGTTAAAGATGACCCTTCTAATAAATGGGTTAACCCTTTAGATTCTGCGATCAACTTTAAAGCTGTAGACCCCTCTGTTCCTTTTTTAACCTATCCTATGCTATTGAATATGTATTTTGACTCCTTACCCAATGCGGTCGAACAAAATCAATACAAAACTACAGATGGAATTGTTAAACAGTTGTCTAAATTTCAAAAAGAAAATGCTGATCCAACATTGCTTCCAACAGATAGCGCGATTGAATTAGAGATGTATTATAACGACAAGAATATTTTTGGAAAGCTTAAAAATTACTATGCTATAGCAGGTTTAATCTTACTCATTCTAGGTATGATTTTTAATCTTTCAGTCGCTCCTCCTAAGTGGATGAAACACCTTAACAATATTCTTGCTGGTTTTATTATTCTGCTCTTTGCCTATCATACTTATGGTATGGGAATTCGTTGGTATTTAACTGGCCATGCTCCTTGGAGTAATGGTTATGAAGCATTAGTTTTAATTGCTTGGGGAGGTGTCTTTGCAGGTTTATTCTTTATTCGATCTTCAAAAGTAATTTTAGCCGCAACAGCTTGGCTTGCTTTCTTTGTTTTAATGACGGCAGGACATAGTAATTTTGACCCTCAGTTAACCAATCTACAACCTGTATTAAAATCTTACTGGCTAAATATTCATGTAGCAGCCATCACCATCAGTTATGGGTTCTTTGGATTAGGCTTTATCTTAGGGTTGATCAACATGGTTATCTACCTACTAAAAACTCCAAAAAACAAAAAACACTACGACTTAAACATCTCAGAGTTGACCTATACGAGTGAAATGACGTTAACCATTGGACTTGTATTAGCAACTATTGGAACTTTCTTAGGAGGTGTTTGGGCTAACGAATCTTGGGGACGTTATTGGGGATGGGATGCTAAAGAAACTTGGGCCTTAGTTATTGTTTTGGTATACGCTTTTATTTTACACATGCGTCTTGTTCCAGGGTTGAGAGGAAAATTTGCTTTCAATGTAGCTAGTATTCTAGGCTTTAGTACTGTATTGATGACATTTATTGGAGTAAATTATTACCTAACCAAAGGTTTACATAGCTATGCCCGAGGAGGAGCTCCAGCATTTCCTATTTGGGCTTGGCTTACTATTGCAGGTATTTTTCTACTCATTTATTTAGCTCACCTAAAGAACAAAAAAGCACAAAACTAACCGTTTTTTAACCGTTTATCCAAAACTACTACCCAGTCCACTAAAAGTTCATTGATATCATTTACTTTCGCGGTCTTAAATTATAGATATGAAAATAACTTTTGTGTACATTTTAGCTTTTGCACTTTTATTAATAGGCTGCAAAAAAAATGATAGAGCATTTGTAAGTGAAAATGATCAACTTATACCGTATGATGAAACACCTGCTCATTGTTACAACAATACTTTAGACGACGGAGAACTAGACATAGACTGTGGAGGAGAATGCCCTGTATGTAATGAAGCCACTCCTACTTGTACCTTAGATCTTAATACAGCTTTAGTTAGTAATAACCCCAAACAAATTACCAACATTAGTAAAACTCAACTACCTGGAGGTACTATTCAAATTTCGTTTAATACGGGATCCATGCCTTGCAAAATAAAAATCAATCCTGATTATACTAAACTATCACCTTTTAACCTTGTTACGGGTGGTTATGTTGCTATAGATCAAATGAGCCTAGAACTATTAAATCCTGTATATAACTACATCGTGCTAAGCACCTACACAGAAAACGGTGAAGGATTTATTAACACTAGTACTAATGGACAAAATGAACTCATCATTTGTAATTCAACTTATGCTAGTGGCAACTATTCAATCAGCTTACGTCTATTAATCCCATAAGAAAAGATATAAATTATGAAACGTACGATATTTACAACATTATTTGCTTATCTTTTCTTTACTTCTTTTGCCCAAAAAGAAAATAAAGCTGTTGAGATTTATAAAAAAGAAATAGACAATCCTAACGTAGAATTTATGGGGATTGGAGGACATATACTATCATTACAGTTTGATCAATTTAATGCTCCCATCAAGGTTGGCGTTGAAGCCTATGCTAAAATAGGTGAACTATTTGTCAATACTAAGGGAATGTTTGGAGAAGCTTTAATTGATGTTTATTCAGAAAGATCATCAACTATTTATTCTGCTTATGAAGGTGGTAATGCTTTTTCCAATTATGAAGCAACCATTTCCTACGGTTTAACTTCCAAAAATATCATAGAAAAAACACAAGTTAATTTATTTAGAAGTGGTAATACTATTTATTATGTAGATGTACCTACCACCATTAAAAAAACAATAGGAGTTGAAGCTGCTTTAGATCGTGGTTTTATAAGTTTCTCGGGCAGAGCAAACAGAATGGAAGGTAAACCTGTACTTCCAGAGAGTTATGAAGGAACGGTAAACTTAGGAGATACTTTTGGTCAAAAATTTATGTCTACCAACTACCAATATCAAGTTTTAAGTGTTGGAGTTAACCAAACCAAGACCTCTTATGTTTTGGTCAATGCTAAAAAATATGGAACGCACTCAGCATCTAGTTACCTGAGATACTATGGTAGGCTTTCGTTTTTAGTTGGTTATGAACTGGATGATGTTATTGCCCCTGGTCCAGATGATGATTCTCCTGGTGGTTCTAATCCCGTTGGTTATTATAAGTTTAGCTTAAAAGGAAATACACCGATGCACAAAATTGGCTTTAATGCTGGAGTTCAATTAATCTCTCCACAAGGGGTCTCAGGAATCTTCTTTGCCGAAGCTGGTGTACTACCTGGACCTCAATCGGGAATATTAGGAAGAGCTTATATCAACTTTGGAGGAGGTTTCTCATTATCTAAATTATTATTCAAAGACAAATTATAAAATATGAAGTATATTTTAGCACCCCTACTATTCATCAATTGTTGGGTTTCAATTGCACAAGATTTTAACAACTATGAACCTATTATGTGTGCTGGTCCACTCCCTAAAGATTTTACAGATCGAACGAGTGATAAGGTCTTAAAGGATATTGAAAAAAATACCGATAAAACAGAAAACCATATAGAAGCAAAATCTAAAAATAATTTTATTTTAAAGTCAAATTATATGCTAGACGAGCTCTTAATGAGTGGTCGTGTATTATTTGGTGACCCTGTTTCTGAATATGTAAATACAGTTGCTGATAAATTATTAAAAGACGAACCTAAACTAAGAAAAGAGCTTCGCTTTTATTGTATTAAATCTAATATTACCAATGCATTCTCTACCAATCAAGGGATGATTTTTGTCACCTTAGGTTTAATTGCTCAATTAGAAAATGAAGCTCAACTTGCTCAAGTTTTATCTCATGAAATTGTGCACTACACTAAAAAGCACGTCATTAATACTTTTTTAGAATCTTCTAAAATTTCTAAAGGTAATGGGAAATACAAATACAGTAGTTATGATGATAATATTATTAAATTAAGTAATTACTCTAAAACTTTAGAGTTTGAAGCCGATTCTTTAGGTTTTTTCCGTTTAAAAAATGCAGGATATGCTATACAAGAAGCTTTAAGTGTATTCGATGTTTTACAATTCTCTTACCTCCCCTTTGATGAACGACCATTTCAATACGATTTTTTTGAAACTGAAACAGTAAAAATTCCTGAGGCATTTCGTTTAGATACAATTTTACCAATTCGATTTGAAGATGATTATGATGATTCTAAAAGTACCCACCCTAACATTAGAAAAAGAAGGGATCAAATCATTCGATTAATTGAAAATGAAAAAGGAGGCCAGCTTTTTATTCAAAAAGAAGAACTCTTTCATAAAATTCAAACCATCTGTCGTTTTGAAGGTGTTCGTCTAAATACTAAAAACGCTGCTTATGTTAAATCCATTTATAATGCTCAATTATTATTAGCCGATTATCCCAACAGTATTTTCCTTAAAAAGAATATTCTCAAAGCTTTATATGGAATTTCAAAATATAAAAATCAAGAGAAGTACTATATGATTACCAATGATTATGATGAATATGAAGGGGAAATCAGTGCCGCATATTACTTTTTTGAAAAATTAAGCAGTGAACAAGTTACTTCTATTACTTTGGAAAAAATCAACGCTTTTTATTTAGAACATAATAAGAATAAACGCAGTCAACAACAAATCGCAAGCCTTATAGATGATTTAGTTGATGATGACTTTAAATTTGAAAACTACCACGAAAGAATAATAGCTGATACACTTACAGTTAAAGAAACTACACCAAAAGTAGATACAACAACAACCAAAAGATCTGGTAAATATGCTAAGTTAAGAGCTAAAAAGGAACAACAAGAACAAGAAGAAAAAATAGTAAAAAGTGAAGATTTAACGCAAGAATTTCACTTACAATATCTTTATAACGCTCCTAATGTCAAAGAATTAAATAAGTGGTTTGAGGTTGCCAAAGTTGCCAAAGAAAAAAGAGATGCAATAGCCGACTCCATAGATCAGTTAACATACTATCAAAAAAGAACAGCTGAAAGAAAAGCAGCTAAAATTTATGATAAGGTAGCCTATAAAAATGCCAATATTAAAACAAACAAAATTGTTTTTGTAGATCCTGATTATTTTATTGTAGATGAGCGTAAAGGACAGAAATTGGAAAATGCAGAAGAAAAAAGATATGATTTTTATCAACAAGTAGATATGGTAGCCCATAAAGCTGGGATTGAATACGAAATATTATCTCCAAAAGTATTTAATGCTAATGATACTGATAAATACAATGATTTAGCTAGAATGAATGACTGGGTTGGTGAAAAGATGATGCATGAAGACTTTAAGGAAGAATGGAACATTATACCTTCTGAATCGGAATATGTAAGTTACCTTAAAGATGAATACAATACAGATATTTTCTTATATACAGGTATTTTACAATACAAAGAGAAAAGAAAAAACGTTGGATCAGTTTTAACAACCACAATATTATTTTACCCACTTCTACCCTATGGAATCTACTATGCCGCTACCCCTATAAACTATACTTACTATTACAATTTGTTTTATGATATCTCTGAGGATAAAAAATTACTTGATAAAGTTAAAGTTCTAAAAGTAAAATCTAGTCAAGGAGTGATTAACTCTTCAATGTATGATATGTTAACTCAGATAAAAAAATAATATGAAAAACCTTATATACATCCTATTACTAAGTGCTTGTACTACTTCAGTATTTGCTCAAATTCCTGGATACCTTGGTAAAAGAATTTCTGTTGAAGGAGATCTAAACCTGATGCCTAGTTTTAATTTTGGAAATTCCCCAAGACCATACTTTAGTTCCAAAAATGAGATTGATTATGTTTATAACCCCAATACAAACACCAATGAGCCAATAACTGTCGCAAAATATAATAGAGACGACATACCTGTTCGTAACAACTTACGATGGTTTTTTAAACCATCTTTAGCTGTTAATTTTACACTTTCAAGAAAAATGGATTTATCCTTACGCTTCAATAAAATTTATGGCAATTTAATGTATGACATACACCGTTACAATGGTTTAGATAATACGATTTTTTTTAAAGAAAATTTAAAATATCGTTCCTCTGAAATTGATTTAAACTTTAAATTTTATAACCGAAATTTCATTGCTCCTGTAGGTAAATACTTATTACTTGGTATAGGTTACTCTAAAGTAAATTTAAAAGAGTCCACAGGCACATTACTCAACCTTACTGGTTATTATAACGATATAGGAATGGAAGACGCTGAAAAAGAAGTTACAGTAAATTATAGTGCAACTTACCTTAAATTTATTTTAGGTATAGGCAATAAAATAATGTTAAAAGAAAGACTATACCTAATGTATACTTTAGAATGTAATTATTATCATTATATGAATAATGACTCAAGCGATACTGATGGCTTTTTTATATACAGATTTAGAGAAAACATTAGTCAAAGTTTATCTACAAACCTAAGGAATAGTAATATGTTCTCCGCTAAACTTGGAATAGGAATCATGTTATAAACCTTTTATATTATTTCTAAATAAATAGAGCTGCATTTGCTTTCAAAAACTATACACTAAATTTAGCAACATCACATTCTAATATCAATATGAGAACAATAATCGTATGTTTAATCTTAATGGGCTTCCTCCCCTTTTTTAGTGCTCAAGACTTTAATAATTACACTCCTTTAGTTTCTTCAGGCACGATTCCTAAAGATTTCACCGAAAATATTAGTGAAAGAGCCACCTTAGACATTAAAGAAAATGTCGACTTTACTCAAAGTTATCAGGCAAGAAAAGATCAGAGTGACTTTCTATTAAAAACCAACTATATGATCGATGAACTTTTAATGAGTGGTCGTGTTCTTTTTGGTGACCCTGTTTCACAATACGTCAATACTGTTGCTGATAAACTGTTAAAAAACGATCCAGAGTTAAGAAAAGAACTAAGGTTTTACTGTTTAAAATCAAATGTTACGAATGCATTCTCTACCAATCAAGGGATGATTTTTGTAACACTAGGTTTAATTGCTCAATTAGAAAATGAAGCTCAACTGGCTCAAGTTTTATCTCATGAAATTGTGCACTACACTAAAAAACATGTCATCAATACTTTTATAGAATCTTCTAGAATCTCACAAGGTAAAGGGCAATATAAATACAACTCTTATGATGATAACATTATTCAGCTTAGTAATTATTCCAAAACCTTAGAGTTTGAAGCGGATTCAATTGGTTTTTTCCGTTTAAAAAATGCGGGATATGCCATTGAAGAGGCATTGAGCGTATTTGATATTTTACAGTTTTCTTATTTACCTTTTGATGAAGAACCATTCGACTATAGACAATTTGAAACCGAAAAAGTTAAGATTCCAGAAGTCTATAAACTAGATTCTATTTTACCTATTCGCTTTGAAGATGATTACGATGATTCGAAGAGTAGTCATCCCAACATTAAGAAAAGAAGAGAAAAAATTATTGAATTAATACAAAATCAAAGTGGTGGAAAACTTTACATTCAATCTGAAGAACTGTTTAAAAAAATACAAACGATCTCTCGCTTTGAGGGTGTACGTCTCAACAATAAAAATGCAAACTATGTTAAGGCCATATATAATGCTCAATTATTACTTAAAGACTACCCCAACAATGATTTCTTAGAAAGAAACGTTATTAAAGCACTCTATGGTATTTCAAAATATAAAATGCAGGATAAAACCTACACCATTTTGGGAGACTATGATAGTTATGAGGGCGAAATTAGTGCTGCCTACTATTTCTTTGAACAATTAAGCAATGAACAAGTCGCTTCAATTGCATTAGAAAAAATCAACACTTATTATCTCAACAATAATCAAGATGAGAACAGTAAAAAAATCATGCAAAATTTGATTTTGGATTTAGTTGATAATGGAGTTGGAATAAAAGATTATTATGAGCTAAAAAAAGAAGACACTACAGCAACAAAAGATACAACAGTCAATAACGATAAAGCTGTGACTGCTAATACAACAAGTAAGTATGCTAAACTAAGAGCCATAAAGAAAAAACAAGAGCAAGCAGCTGGAACTATTAAGACAGAAGATGATCGTTCTCGATTATTCCACCACGAATACCTCTACTCCTCTCCTAATATTACTGAACTGGAAGCCTTTTTTAAAGAAGCTAAAAATCAGTTATCCAATGATGAAGAACCCACAACATCTTATGTGGGGATGCCTCCTTATGAAGTTAGAAGAGCAGTAAGAAGAGAGAAAAAAGCCGCAAAAAACCAAGATTATCATGAAAAAATTCAAACCAATAAAATTGTATTTGTTGATCCAGATTATCTCATCATTGACGAACGAAAAGGACAAAAATTAGAAAACGCTGAAAAAAAGAAATACGATTTTTACCAACAACTTGAATTAACCACTCAAAAAATTGGTTTAGAATATGAAATTTTATCCCCAAAAGTTTTTACCGAAAACGATGTAGAAAAATATAATGACTTGGCCAGAATAAATGATTGGGTTGGTGAAAAAATGATGCATGATGATAACATCAAAAAAACAGTATTTATATCGGCTGAACACGAAAATGTAAAAGAACTCTATACTAAATACAATACTGAACACTTTGTATACACAGGAGTACTGCAATACAAAGAAAAAAAGCGAGACTTAGGTTATGTTTTACCAATGACGATTATTTTTTGGCCAGCACTCCCCTATGGAATTTATTATGCAGCTACTCCCCTAAACTTTACATACTATTATAATATATGGTATAACATTAATGAAGATAAAGAAACCTTAAGAAACTTAAGAGTTTTAAAAACCAAAGCTAATAAAGGAAATATCAATTCCATCATGTATCACACGTTAAACAAAGTAAAATGAGAAGAATAGTTTTAATCATCATACTCAGCGCATTTTCCTCTCCATTTATTGCTCAAACTTCAGGATATATGGGGAAACGCCTTTCTGTTGAGGGAAGCTTTAATATTATGCCTGAGGTTTTTAAGACCATCTTAGGAAAAGATCGAGTAACTTATAAATATGAATCAACATATTATAATTCTCAAGATTTAGTTGTCGCTACAGATTATGACAACACGTATTTAAGGCTTGAAATGGACTTTAAAACAGATTTTAAAATCAATTACTGCTTAAATAACAAGACTGAGGTCTCCTTAGGCATTAATTATATTAGAAACACATTTCATTTCAACAATTATAACAACAGTGATTATTATGTTCTTGCCAATCCTAAAGTCGGTTATAATGCTTTGGAATATGGAGTGAATTTTAAATTCTATCGCAATAATTTTATCGCTCCAGTAGGCAAATTCCTTACAGTTGGAATAGGCCAGACAAAAGCTTCAACTCAAAATAACGAAACGATCACTGTTAGTTATTTAGGAGACTATAACGTCCCTCAATATGAAGAAACCCTTAACAAAGCTAAATTCATTAAGTTTAATGTAGGGATAGGAAATAATAAAATAATGGCTGGTAATTTTTATTTTAAATATTTAGCTGAACTCAACTTTTATCGAAATAGATATAAATTATCATTTCCTTCTTCTGAAAACGGAGTTCGGAATTTATTTGGCTACAATGTAGGGCGTAATTTGGCCTACTCTAACCTCTTTAACCTAAAAATTGGATTTGGAATTATTTTATGATACAGCAGAAAACACTTGCCTCTTTTTTACCTCCTGTTTTAATTTTAAAATTGGTTTAGGACTTCTTCTATAAAACGTTATTTTTCATAAATTTGCGCCATGCAAATAGATAACCTAAACTTCGAAAATAAAAAAGTTATTATCAGAGTTGATTTTAACGTTCCTTTAGATAAAAATTTTAATGTAACGGATGATACTAGAATCAGAGCTGCTCTTCCTACCATTCAAAAAGTATTAAATGATGGGGGAACTGCTATTTTGATGTCACACCTAGGGCGACCAAAAGGAAAAGATGATCAATTTTCTTTAAAACATATTGTCTCTGCTGTAGAAAAAAACATCCAACAAGAAGTCCTTTTTATCAACGATTGTGTGGGTGAAAAAGTTAAAACAACAATAGACAGTAGCTCTAATGGAAGTGTCATTTTATTAGAGAACTTACGTTTTTATAGTGAAGAAAAAGCTGGTGATGAACACTTTGCGCAACAATTAAGTGAATTGGCTGATTTTTATATTAACGACGCTTTTGGTACAGCGCATAGAGCACATGCTTCAACCGCAGTGATTGCAAAATTCTTCCCTAATGACAAATGCTTTGGGTATCTTATCGAAAAAGAAATTATTAGTGTTGATAAGGTCTTAAATAGCGATCAAAAACCATTAACAGCTATCGTTGGTGGAGCTAAAGTTTCTTCTAAAATTACTATAATTGAACGCTTATTGGATGTTGTAGATCATTTAATTATTGGTGGAGGAATGGCTTATACATTTATTAAAGCACAAGGTGGTCAAATTGGAAAATCGCTGGTCGAAAACGATTATTTAGAACTGGCTTTAAATATCATCGCTAAAGCTAAAGAAAATAATGTGCGCTTATTATTACCTATCGATACTATTATTGCTGACGATTTTAGCAACAATGCTAACACTCAATTAGTAGAAATCTCTTCAATTCCTGATGGTTGGATGGGCTTAGATATCGGTGAAAAATCAAGTGCGTTATTCAAAGAAACCATCTTAAATTCTAAACTTATTTTGTGGAATGGTCCTATGGGAGTTTTTGAAATGGAAGCATTTCAAAAAGGTACAATTGACATTGCTTTAACATTAGCTCAAGCAACTGAAAATGGAGCATTCTCACTTGTAGGAGGTGGTGATAGTGTTGCAGCTATTAATAAATTTAATTTAGGAACTAAAGTTAGCCATGTTAGTACTGGTGGAGGAGCAATGTTAGAATACCTAGAAGGTAAACAACTTCCTGGGATAGCAGCTATTTTAGGAAAATAGTCACGTTCTTGATAACATGATATATATAGAAAAGGCATCAAAAAATTTGATGCCTTTTCTTTGGATTAATGTTTCATTTTCAAATAGGGCTTTTCGGTAATAAAAATAGCCTTTTCAACTACTGTTCTCCATTTTAATGGAGTTTTATCTTTCAACAAAATAGTAGCAATTAATTCATAGCCTCGTTTCTCTTCAAAACTAGTAACTTTATTTAGTAATTGATTGGCTAAATTAAGTTTTCCTTTTTTTACATTTTTAATAAATTTTTCCAAATTATCGAAGTCAACTCTTGTTTCAGGAAATTTGGTTTTTACAAAATCTAGATATTCAGAAAGGTTTAAATTTTCTTTTGCAATAAGTGCAAAAACAGTCCACATATTATTACTATTTACACTCTCCTCTATTGGATAATTAAGCACTTTATCAATAAATTCTTTAGGACAATTATCGGAAGCAGCTATAAACCAATTGCTATACATCATTTCTTTAAGGTCAAAATACTCAGATACTTTAATAGCATCGGTAACATTTCCTTGTGATAAATGATAAAACAATTCATCAACATTATCCATTAGTACCTCATCATTTCCTCGTTCTAAGCTGTAATAATAATTTAACCAATCATTATACCTTCCCAAGATATGATCGGAATCTTTCACCATTCTTGTTATCCTTTCAAAATCTGGTGCTATCGAATTAGAAATCTGTGGCATTTTAACAATCACTTTATCATAACATTCATAAGCTTTTTCCCAATTCTCTTGACTAGCAAAAACATAACCAGAAGCATAAGCTAACCATCCATGATCACTCCACTTCTTATAACCTGCTATAAACATACTGTCTTTAGTGCTTTCTTTAGCGATACATCTTGTCGATAAATAATACAAATCCGGATTATTTGAATCAGCTTCTGAAAAAGTGCGGCATTCATTACACACTTTTTCTCTATTGTTGGAATAATCTTGCAACAATCGATACGAATACACTTCATAAGGATTTCTCTTTAATCTTTCTGAGATAAAAGATAATGTTGTATCAATACTAGAAGCCAAGGATCCCCAGTATAATATATAAGCACTTGTATCAAGATCCCATATTGCATGAGAAAGCACCATCTCCTCTATTTTAATAGCTTGATCCAGTTCATATAAATAATATGGATTAGCATTGGGATATACTGTCAAAACTTCTTTAACAACTCCTGAGCTGTTTGATGAACCCGATATACTTTGAGGGGCCTCTTCTAAAACATAATCTGCTTCTGTGGAAAACCATCTACTTACCCCTAAATTACGATTAGGTAAATCGATCTCAAAACCATAAGAAACACTATATTCTACAAAATAAGCACTGTTGGCAATATTATAGATATAGTGACCAGAAGGCGTATCCATTTTTTTATAAAAGCTTTCAATGGTATCGCCCAATAATGTTTGGGTTAAAACATGAAATTTATCAGAATAATTGACATTAATTTCATGATGGTCATTGGATGCTACCTCATAGACCTCTCCATTTATTGAAACAGTTACTCCTCTATTCAATCCATTATACAAATGTAGCGTTACCTCTTGAGAAATATTTCCTACATACAAAGCTCCACCAATTAATAATAAAGAGACTGCAAATTTAGCTATGGACGGAATTAATCCATCTCCTAAATGAAACCTGTTCCAAAAATTTAATTGATGTGCTATCGTTCGTTCCTGTCCTGGCGTTAATCGCTCATAATCGCTAGGCAAAGAAATCGAAGCCGTTTCAATTTCAAACGAACAATCACTTAAATAACATTTCTTTACTTCCTCTTCTTTATTTAATAATTCTTCTAGCGCTGCATTCCTTAATTTGTTTAAAACGTCTAAAGCAGAAACAACCCATCCTTCAACCACATTCACCCAGTCCTGAATATTATGTTTATTAGCTTTTTCTAATTTAAAAGCTTCATGTAATTCGGCATAAGTTTTACCTATTCTTTCTTGAATGCATGCTCCTACGCTAATCGTTGAACGATCTTCGTAAATTGATTCCAAAATTGAATGTAGTTCATTGGATGCTTTTAACAATTGAGTCATCTCTGAAGAGCTTACTCTACCATCTGCTAAAACAGTATGGAGAACATTACTAAATTTCCCCATCATATCATTTAAGTTGGCCAATGTATGCTCGCTGTAATGAACTAAACCACCAAGATGCTTTAAGTATTCTCCTACTTTAGGGTTTAATATGTTTGCTGTAATATAACTAACACTTCTACATTTAACATCATGCGTTACTAATAGATTTCTCAACCCTAGTTCTTCCTTTTCCAATTCTTTTATAATCTGAGGAATATTTCGCTTTTTTATCGCTCTTCCTCTATGCATGATTTTTCTCTTCTCCATGGTAAGAGATTCATTCAATACATTTTTAAGAGCTGCCAATTCTTCACGAACTTCTTTATGTGATTCCAAGTTTAATTTTAGCGAATCAGGATATAGCATGTTTAACTCCTCAACAATATTGGAATCAACTTTATACGCATAAAATTCATCGATACTTTCGAATGCAATGAATGAACTTCTGAATAAGAAGTTTCCTTTGTATACAGGATTAAGGAAGGACCAATTATAATCAAAAGCATTCATACATTCAATGCTTTCTTCCTCAGCTAATATAGAAGTTTCAAGATTAGCTGTTCGAATTAATTGCGCTGTTTCATTTTTTCTTATTGATTGAGGATCTTTAAATAACTCCCAGGATGAACGTGGATCAATTGGATGAGATACATATATCTTTTTAGCATTTTCTTCCCGTTCATTATCAGCTGGGTGAGTAGCCCACATTTCAGGAGGAGCAATCCCCCTTTTTGAAAAAACACGTGCTTTTTCTCCTTTAATTTCTGGTGAAGCCCCGTAAAGTGGATTAGCTAAAATCCATTGCATTTTTTTTATAAAATTGGTCTGTAGTGAAAATAGATCTTCTACAGCTTTTTTTTCTTTTAGTTGTGTATTGATAGCTTCTATTGAGGCATGATAACCTTCATCTGCTGCTTTCAATTTATGCAATCCATGAACTAAGGCATCACTACCTGTTACAGATACCGCTACCAAATCAGCCTGAAATTCCATCTCCCTTGATAAAGCCCTTTCAGCAATAACTACAACACTAAATAACGTTTGGATTAAAGCTCTAACCGCCCAAACCATTATGGATAGTATCCATCCTACCCAAGCTATTCTTATATCTACACTTGATAACCCTGCCAAAAATTGATCCAATATATCGCGTTTATTAACAACTCTAACTGCTATTTGTTGAGCAGTATAAACATATCTTCCCAACAGCATTGACTTTTGAGCAAAATGGCCAAACTCATGTGCTAAAACCGCTTTTAATTCTCCTACATTTAAAACATTGATTAACCCTAATCCAATTTCTAGGTTTTTCTTTGTTGGAAATAATAAATTAATAATGGATAAGTCATAAAAAACACAAGCATTTACTCTCGTAGATAAAAAAACTTTATAAGGTCTTGGAGCTCCTACCTCATCAGCAATAGCATATATGAATTGAAATAATTCAGGTTCATCGTCTTCAGTAATCCTACCCGTTAATTCCTCTTTCTTTTTATTAAAGATAAATAAAGACTTAAACATAAATAAGCTTAGAAATGCTAAACCAACAAAGGTGATGAATACAAAAAAAGCATTTTCTACTCCAATTCTTAAAGCAACAAAAGAGTTATACGCTAATACCCCAAACCATATCATTAACCCTAAATAAACTAGAATAAATGACAATAAACCAACCATAGCTATGGCTACATGTTTTTTAAACGATTGAGTTGGTGTTATTAGTTTTCTTTTTAATTCTTCAGAAATTACATTCTTATCATCCTTTGCTTTCATCACATCTAGTTTAATAGCTGTGAAGATAGCAGTTTCTTTTTTAACAAGAGCATTTGTTTCTTGTCTATACTATATATGTTTTCAACTATATAAAAAATTAATTAACAGATAATTCAAACAATAGTAATTGGACTAAAATTTTCCTTAATTAAGCCTATAGATTTATAAATTTTGTAAAAACAATTAAATCCAATATTTTATCTATACAACTTCTTCTAAACTTCTATTTTTTTAATAGTGAACAGGTACTTCAACAATTGTTTTATCCCAACCAATTTTAATTAAAAACGTATTGGCATCCTTTTCATACATTACAATTGATAAAGCTTCAATAACATCTTTAGCTTCCTGAGTCGAAACCGTTACACTTGCAATGTCTTTTTTAACATCATTTGCATAAATCCCCCATTGGTCAGTTATTGCATTGATTTTTATTTCCCAAGTATCTTTATTAGGTATTGCATAGAGCATATACCTTCCGGCTTTTAACTTTTTATCTCCAAACTTTACAGGTACAAAAAATGTAATTTCTGTTGATTCGTTTGCTCCAACTCTCCACGTTTCACCGTAACTAACTAGATTTCCAAAAATAACTCTATCCTTTTTTTGAGGACGTGAATACAAAACTCTAGCTATTGGTTTCAAAGCTTTTTTCTCTTCCTCTGTTTTTACAAATAATCTTTTCGTAGCGTTTGCTGGAAAATAAGCCATATCTAACGGGCTTTTATCTAATTTTTTAAATTCCTGTCCTGTGGATAATAGACTCACGAATAAAAAAGGGATGAATAATACTATAACTCTCATATTTTTATTTTTTCTTATTTACCTATTGATTTTAAATACAATGCTTCTACTTTGTTCCTCGCCCAACGTTCTTTCCTTAGAAACTTAAGACTCGAATTCATTGTAGGATTAGACTTAAAGCAATTAATATTAATTCTTCTCCCCAATTCTTCCCAACCATACTCATCAACCAAATAGATTAAAACATCCTTTAATTTTACTCCATGCATCGGGTTATTGGGTTGTTCTTGCAACATTGTTATGCTTTTTTATTTCTATTGTTTTCTTGTGTTAAAATTAATTAAAATATCATTACTAATTGTCTTCTTATACGAAAATGACATTTTTAATACTTAATTTTATAAACAGTAACATACAGCCCATTAAGCACAACATATTATATACACATAATCAAATGAATAACTTTAATTTTCAAAACCCAACAAAAATTATTTTTGGAAAAGGAGAAATAGCCCAACTCTCTAATGAAATTCCATCCAACGCTAAAGTATTATTATTATATGGAGGTGGAAGCATCAAAAAAAATGGGATATATGATCAAGTCATCAATGCCCTAGAAAAACATGAAGTCATAGAATTTGGAGGTATTCCTCCCAATCCAGAATATACCATTCTAATGGAAGCCCTAACCATTATTCAAAGAGAAAACATTGATTTTTTACTAGCTGTAGGTGGTGGTTCAGTTATTGATGGAACTAAATTTTTATCATCAGCAGCTTTATTTGATGGAACTGATCCTTGGGAAATCTTAACAGGTAGAAAACCTACACAAAAAGGAATGCCTTTTGGAACAGTACTGACGTTACCTGCTACAGGATCAGAAATGAACTCTGGAGCTGTAATTACAAGAGCTGAAACACAAGAAAAATTAGCGATGGGAGGCCCTGGCTTATTTCCTCAATTTTCTATTTTAGATCCTCAAGTAGTCCAATCAATTCCTAAAAGACAAATAGCCAATGGCTTGGCGGATGCTTTTACACATGTATTAGAACAATACGTCACCTATCCTACTGAAGCCTACATACAAGATCGTTTTGCTGAAGGAATTCTCCTTTCACTTCTTGAAGTTGCTCCTAAGATTACTGAGAATACGAACAATTACGAAGCAGCAGCCAATTTTATGTGGAGTTGTACCATGGCATTAAACGGTTTAATCCAAAAAGGTGTCCCAACTGACTGGGCTATTCATGCAATTGGACATGAATTAACTGCTTTATATGGTATTGATCACGCTAGAACTTTGGCAATTATTACCGAAAGTCATTACACCTTTAATTTTGAGACCAAGAAAGAGAAATTAGCCCAACTAGCGGAACGTGTATTTAAGATAGAAAAAGGTAATACAGATGAAAAAGCGAAAGGAGCAATTAAAGCTATTACAGACTTCTTTCAATCTATTGGTATCGATACAAAGCTATCGGATTATACTCCGAATTATAAAGGTACAGCTCAAGAAATCGAACAACGTTTTAACACTAGAGGATGGATGGGTATTGGTGAACATGGAAAGTTAACTCCTACTGACGTCAAGACAATAGTTGAAATGAGTTATTGATTAACTATCAACGTAATCAGCTAGGCATGAAAAATAAATATCTAATACATTTACTAAAAGCTATTACGATATATATACTTCTTTTTATGCTGTTCTCTATATTTAGTTTTTCTAGCCCTGGGGGGCCTTGCTCCCCAGGATTAGGAACGCTATTTTTACTAATTGCACTCCCATTTATCGTATTGTTTTTATTAATTTACAGCGCTTCGAAAATAAAAAAAGAAAAGGCCTATATTCTTTCCTTTTGTATACACCTTTTAGCAGCTATAATAGTTTTAATTAAATTACCTGCCCTTTTTTAAGGGTAGCATTCTATTACAGCATCTGATATTAATCAGATCTATAAAGTGAATTATACATTTGTTTTATTTGAAAGGTCATGAAGCCCTATCAATACATTTAAAATAGCAATCAACTTCAGTAACAAAAAACTATTACAGTCTCCCCTAATTTAGATAGGAAAACTCTAGTGTTTTAGCATTACTTTTCTAACCAATATATAGTACTTCCCCCCTAAATGCAACGAATAAAACCTTTATTCGTTGCAAATTACGCAACAAATAGTTTTATTCGCAACAAAAAAGACGTATATTCGTTGCATAATATGCGTCAATTAACCAAATATCTACATGAATTAAAGCTATGGCCAAAGTTTACCTGGAAAACAGATGAATTTATACTACTCTTAAGTGAAGCTAGAAACCTACAAGGCAAACTGCATGGAAAAATGGAAACTTTAGGTTTTGATTTAAGAGGGGAAACATTATTAAGAACACTTACACTTGATGTCATTAAATCATCAGAAATTGAAGGTGAACACTTAAATTTTAATCAAGTTCGATCATCTGTTGCGCGTAAATTGGGTTTGGATATAGCTGGAACAGTAGCATCAGACAGAAATGTAGACGGAGTAGTCGAAATGTTAATGGATGCGACCCAAATTTATTATGATGCACTTACAGTTGAACGTATTTTTGATTGGCATGCAGCACTTTTTCCAACAGGAAGAAATGGTATGAGGAAAATAACTGTTGGAAATTGGCGTGAAGATATTACAGGTCCAATGCAAGTAATTTCGGGTCCAATGGGGAAAGAAAAAGTCCATTTTCAAGCCCCAGATTCAACATTATTAGCAAAAGAAATGTTTCACTTTTTAAATTGGTTTAATAATGAAAAAGAAATAGAGCCACTAATCAAAGCAGCAGTAGCCCATTTATGGTTTCTAACAATACATCCTTTTGATGATGGTAATGGCAGAATAGCAAGGGCTTTAACTGATATGCTTTTGGCTCAAGCTGACAATAGTAACCAACGTTTTTATAGTATGTCTGCTCAAATCAGACTTGAAAGAAAAGAATATTATGAAATACTTGAAAAAACACAAAAAGGAACACTTGATATTACCCAATGGATTACTTGGTTTTTAAACTGTTTAGTTAACGCCTTAAAAGCCACAGATGATACCTTAACAAAGGTATTATTTAAAGCTAACTTTTGGCAAACACATTTTGAAACAACTCTAAATGAAAGACAAAAAAAGCTATTGAATAAGCTAATGGATGGCTTTGAAGGGAAACTTACCTCTTCTAAATGGGCTAAAATTGCTAAATGCTCTAAAGATTCAGCCATCAGGGATATCAACGATTTAATCGCCAAAGGAATCTTAAAAAAAGAAGCTGCTGGTGGAAGAAGCACCAATTATGAATTAATCAAAAAAGCTCAATAACTAGTATTATTGAGCTTTTCTATAAAAGTTTTGTTAGAAAATCTAAATTCAAAATAATCCCTCCCTCCATGTTCTATGACATAGAAGAAGGGAACTATATAGCTGGGGGTTATTCCTTAATCAATTTATATTGCTGTGTTTTTCCAGCGGCATTTAGTTCTAGAATATAACATCCTGGAGCACTATTTAGTTCCAACTGATGAAGTGGAGTCGTAATATTTGTTGCTTGATAAACAATTTCTCCAGTTAAAGTATAAAGCGTAACCGAAACAGCTGCTAAATTTCCAAAAGAAAGCATTACATTTCCTTTTGTAGGGTTAGGATAAATAGTAACCTGATCAGTAAATACCATATCCTCTACTCCTACTGAAGTGACTGTTATACAAGAAGAAGTATCTACACAACCATTCATTGATATAATTACAGCGTAATTCCCATTTTCAGTTGCTGTATAATCAGCATTAGTTGCCCCTACAAGTTCACTGTTACCATTATCACAATCAACCCATTGATACGTAGCTCCTTGTTGATTGGCACTCAAAGTACTTCCAACTGTGTTAGTAGATACATCAATTGTATTTACAACTATGGCTATCTGAGCTGTATGAACACAATTACCATCTGTCCCCGTAACAGTATAGGTCGTTGTAGATGGGCTAAATGCTACTCCATCAATTACACCATTATCCCAAATATAATTTGTTGCTGTACCAGTTCCAAAAAGTGTAATCTCCTCATTTTCGCAAACACTAGTATTAGAAGCATTAGCGTTTACAGTTGGTAAAGGGTTTACAGTAATTGTTACCTGAGCATCAGCTGAACAAAACATATTTGTTCCACTAACGGTATAAGTTGTTGAGGAATTCGGTACAACAGCCACTCCATCTACTACTCCATTATCCCAACTGTATGAAGTAGCATCACCTGAAGCCGTTAAAACTACACTATCTCCTGCACACAATACAGCGTTAGAAGCATTAGCATTAACTACAGGTAAGGAGTTGACCGTTATAATAAGCTCATCAGTTGCTGAACAAAAAGAATTGGTTCCTGTAACGGTGTAAGTTGTTGTTGATGTTGGACCAAAAGCAGTCCCGTCTACTACTCCATTGTTCCAGATATAATTCGTAGCATCTCCAGTTCCAAAGAGCGTTACTTGATCTCCCTGACAAATCGAACTGTTAGAAGCATTCGCATTAACAATTGGCAACTCATTAACCGTAACCGTAACATCATCAGTCGCAGAACAAAATGCATTTGAACCAGTAACACTATAGGTTGTTGTGGCATTGATTCCAAAAGCTAAACCATCAGTCACCCCATTACTCCAAGTATAAGTTATGGCATTACCTGTTGCTGTTAGTACAATACTATCTCCTGCGCAGACTGTTGCAGCTGATGAATTTGCTGTTACATTAGGTCGTGTGTTTACTGTAATCTGAACTTGATCAGTTGCTGTACATCCGTTGGTTGTTCCTGTTACCGTATAGGTTGTTGTGCCATTTGGAGCGAATAAAGTATTATGTATCCCTCCATTATCCCAAGTATAGGTTGTGGCTCCAGTTGCATTTAATAAAATAGAATCTCCTGAACATATCACATTATCTGAAACAGATGCAGTTACTGTAAATGCAGGAGTAACATTAATTGCCACAGCTGCACAGTTTCCATTATTAGCACAACCACCCGCTCCTCTTGCGTAGTATGTCGTATTCGTTGTTGGTGTTACGTAAATGGAATCTCCTGTTCCCAATAACGTTCCTCCACAAGAGGCTGAATACCATTCCCAAGCTTCATTATCATTCAATGTTCCTCCTGTAATCGATAACTTGGTACTATCTCCTTCACATAAACTTGTTGCCATTGCTGAAATTGTAGGAACTGTAGCAGAAGTTCCTAACGAAGCGCTAATTGTCGTTGCTCCATCATGTCCCAATAAATCATAGTTGTTAGTTGTAGCATCTAAAAAGTTTATTTGACCTGCTGCTTCATTAAAATGATAAAGCGCTTTTGTATTCGCATCTACCGAAAATTCAGTTGTTGGAGGTGTAAAATTTGTACTATAACGAACGACATCAGAAATACGCATTTCATCAATGTTAACTTTTAAATATCCTGATGTTGTGTAATCCATTCTTCCAATAAAAAACCTGCTCGATGGATTGTATCCTGTTACAGGTGAGGTATCCACTAAAACTCCATTGATATATAAACTCAAAGTAGCTGCAGTACTATTATTGACTACTGCCACATGTCTCCAGGCTGTAGTTGGAGTAGAACTATATGAAACACTTCCTCCAGTTGGATGTCCGCCTCTGACTTGTGCAGATAAACCTCCACCATTGTGGCTGTAGTTCATTTCAAATCCCGATCCAGCTGTTGAGCCTCCAGCATCAATTAGTTTATATCCCATTTGTTCACACGAATAAACCCAAAACTCTACTGTAAAATCGCCACTTGGCATATTGCTTCCTGTAAAGTCATCTTGAACATAGTCGTCTAAACCATCTAGATTTAAATAGTTATTAAAAGGCTGAGAAAAGGCGAAAATTCCCCAACTCAATGTCATTAAAGTTGTAATTATTTTTTTCATAGGTTGTTGTTTTATTTATTCTGATTGGTTATTAATTGTATTCTATTTGAAGCTGATTTTTTAGCTAAAATTTTAGCAACATGTGTTTTAACTGTATTAATACTTATGAAAAGTTCATCTGCTATTTTTTGATTAGACTTTCCCATAAGAATCAACTTATAAATTTCATGTTCCCTTTTGGTTAATTTAATTGTAGCCATACGTATTGTTTTGATGACACAAAAATGGGTGATTACAGCGCATTCAATGTCATCCTTTAGAATGATTTTTGTAATCCTTTAGGACTACAAAAACAACTTAAAAACCTCAAAAACAACGACTTAATAAAACCAAAAATGATTTACTATTTTTTAGAATTTTATACTCTGTAGAAATGCACTATATTCGCCAAAATCAAATAAAGAACCACTCAATAACCTTATGATTCAACTATACTTTATAAAAGTTATAGCAGTAATTGCATTGCTACTTTGTTATTTTCAACCTAAAGCACAGACTAATATTCAGGTGGATTCTATCATTGCATTGTATGATACTATTCCAGATGATAATAAAAGAATTATAGCGATCTGTAGAAATGTACAAAGCATGGTTGGAGAAAACATGGAACTTAGTGTTTTAGTTACCAACAAAACCATTGAAATAGCTAAAGAGAAAAAGGCGTTAGAAGGGCTAAAAATGAGTTATATGACATTAGGAGGTATCTCCTATTTTAAAGCAGATTATGATCGTGCCATTGAATATTTTTATAAGGCTATAGACAGTACTTCCAGCGATCAAAAACTAACGGCTAAAGATGCAAAGATATTAGGGAATATTGGGGTAATCTATAAAAAACAAGGAAACCTCCCAAAAGCTTTGAGTGTTCAAAAAAGAGCTTTAAAAGTTTTTGAAAACGAACAAGATTCTTTAAGAATCTCTATTTCACTTACAAATATTGGTGAAATTTACCGTGTTCAAAAGGATTATGAGCAAGCTTTAATTGCATATCAACAATCAGCTCTAATTAAACAAACTATAGGACATCAAGCTGGATTAGGTATAGTTTATAATAATATGGGGCTTTGTTACAGTGAACAAAAAGACTTTAAACAAGCTGAATATTATTTAAGCCAAGCTTACCTAATTGAAAAAAAGATTGGAAATAAAGTTAGAATTACTGAAACTCAACTCGACCTTGCTAATCATTATTTCCTCTCTAATCAACACCTCAAGTCTATTGGAATTGCTGACACTGCATTAATCGCATCCAAAGAGCTTGGATTAAAAAGAAACCTCTCTGATTTATACCATGTTCTCTCTCAAAATTATGAAGCCTTAAGCCAACACAAAGAAGCCCTTTATTATCATCAATTGTTTTTTGAACAACGAGAAGCCCTCTTAAATGAAGATATTAATGAGAAGATTGCGGAAATGGATGTTAAATATGAAACTGCTCAACGTGAAAAAGAAATTGAACGGCAACATTTTGCATTAAAAACACAAGAGGCAGAATTGGAAAAAAATAAGCTACTTAGAAATACCTTTGCAATCGTTTTATTACTTTCATTAATCATTGTCTATTTTCTTTACAGAGCCAATCGTCAGAATAAACAAATTGCAAATTTGATGAAAGGACAGAATTTATTAATTGAAAAACGAAACGTAGCTTTAGAAACTATTAATAACAACACTAGTATAGAACTAGAAAAACTACAAATTGCGTTAGAAGACAAAGAAAAAATCCTAACCAATATTTTTGAGACTAAGCAAGCGGTAGAGATGCCACCTGAGCTTTTAAAACTCTCCAAGAGAGAAATGGAGGTACTCTCCTATCTTGCTTTAGGATGGAGTGATCAAGAAATTTCTGATAAACTCTTTATCTCCAAATCCACAACCAAAACTCACCTGAGAAGAATTTACAGTAAACTGCTTGTAAAAAGCCGTACTGAAGCTGTAAACATTGCTCATAAATATGACTTAATTGGAAGTAGTGTATAAGTTAATAATTAAATCATGAAAACAGTACTACTGCTGCTAGTATTATTCTATGTGCCTAGATTTTACAGTCAAAACCCTGAAAACAAAGTACAAACTAATCAGTCTATCTCTGCTTCTGAATACCAACAAGTTGACAGCTCTTTTTTAAATAAACCTGTAAAAAACATACTAAAAAGGCTATATATTGATAAAGAAAATTTAATCACCATATATGAACCTCAACTTATATGTAGGGGATTTGAGCTTGAACTAAAAGATAGTAGTTCTATTTTTTTATTTATTGAACGAACTCCTTCTATTAAAAGCTCTAAATTATTAAAACAAAAAATAGTGGGCTATGGAGTTGCTCCAATGAATAAACAACCTTTCTATATTGGCGAGGGAAAACCACTAATGTTTAACATTATAAATAAATATCATTAAAAGTAAATGACTTCTTATTACTATCTTTGCGTCAAAGTAGTATAATCATTATGGGAAGTAAATCATCAAAGAGTAAACACAGAGGGGGAAAATCAGTAAAAAAGAAAAAGAACAATACTCATTATCATCCTAGAAAATCGTCTTTAAAACCTAATTTATTAGTTCAAAAAGCGACCATTAGCACTGATGACCTCTATCATTCTGACAGGACTTATCAAGACTTTCCTTTAGATGAAAGATTTAAAACCAACCTTCTTAAAAAAGGATATATTCGGCCTACTGAAATTCAAGACAAAACATTTGATGCTTTAATAGAAAAAAAAGATGTGGTAGGTGTTGCTCAAACTGGAACTGGAAAAACTGGTGCTTATTTAATTCCTATTATTGAACGTTCTCTTCGTTTAAAAAGAAAACCATTTGCTTTAATCGTCGTTCCTACAAGGGAATTGGCATTGCAAATTGATAATGAATTCAGAAGTATTACTAAAGGACTTAAGCTATACAGTTCTTGTTTTATTGGTGGTACCAACATTAACAAAGATATCCAAGCCTTAAGGAGACCTGCTCATGTCATGATTGGTACTCCTCGAAGAATTCTTGAATTAATTAAACATAGAGAACTAGACATTCGAGAGACCAATACATTGGTTTTAGATGAATTTGACAAAATGCTTTCTTTAGGCTTTTTAAAAGAAGTAGAACACATTACTGGAGCCATGCATCGCCGTCAACATACCTTATTATTTTCGGCAACTGTAAATGCTAAAATTCAACCGCTAATTGATGAGATTTTGTACCAACCTTTGGTTGTTAAATTAAAGAAGCAAAATGCAGCAATCAATCACATTGAACAAGATGTAATTGAGTTGACACCTGAACAAAACCAATTTGACATCTTAACACAGCTACTTGAAAAAGAACAAGGTCAAAAAGTTTTAATATTTGATGAAACTAAAGCTGGAGTGGAAGCTCTTGCTGAACAGCTAGTTAATAAAGCCTACAATGTTAGTTATTTACATGGAGATTTAGATCAAAAAAACAGGACTACTCAGATCAAGAATTTTGCTCAAAACAACACCAATATACTGATTGCTACAGATATTGCAGCTAGAGGTATTGACATTTCAGAAATTAGCTTAGTCATTAACTACCAAATCCCTCAAAATTTCGAACAATATACTCATAGAATTGGGCGTACGGGAAGAGCAGGTAA
This sequence comes from Flavobacteriales bacterium, assembly GCA_025210295.1. Taxonomy (NCBI): domain Bacteria; kingdom Pseudomonadati; phylum Bacteroidota; class Flavobacteriia; order Flavobacteriales; species Flavobacteriales bacterium. Next base: position 51,384 of record JAOASC010000020.1, read on the forward strand.
ACAAGGAAAAGCTTATACCTTTATCAAAAAAAAATGAAACGGTATAACTAACTAGTTACATTCATAGGTTGTTTCATATTGAAACTCTTCTCCATCGATGTATAAGCGGTTATTGTAAAAAACAACTTTATAATAAACGATATCTCCATCATTAAATTGAACGGTAACAGTTGCTTCAGCTGTAACTGGTTTATCTTCAACCATCCAAACACCCTCAAATTCGGACTTGGAATAATTATCGATAACAGATAGATAAAAATAACCATTGGCACAAAGATAAACTTGAGATGACGTTGAATAATCGCTACTTAGTGTATTTTCACTTGAAATACGACTCAAATGCATATTAGACAATCCCTCTTTCCATTGAAGGTCTTGTCCATAAAACAATATTGTAGCTGAAATTAGGAATAGAAAAGTTAAATATTTTTTCATTTTGATTTTTTTTACGAAAGTAAAAATAAGTTATTAAAAGCTATATTGAAACCTTAAAAAAACAGCATTACTAGTATTTCTAAATTGGTTTTGCAACTCAGAGTATAAAATTTGCCCTACCAAATTAACATCCCAACTTTCATTTATAACATATGCTATTGATGGCATAGCAAACAATACGTTTATCCCTTGTAAATAGATGAACGATAAACTACCACTCAAAGCAGGATTAAATGCTCCACTTGTTTGAACAAAATAAGAGTATCTTGAAGGCATAATACTCTTTACAGACAACTCTTGAGTTGAAGAGAATAAACCTGTTGAATTGATTCCAGAAAGGCTATTAATTCCATTGGTATTGTATAACACACCAACATTAAAATATAAAGAGTTCGCAAAAGCATAATCTAAACTTATTGCAGCATTCATAACTCCTGCTGAATCCAAAAAATTAACTTGCGGGTGAAAATATGTAGCCTCCCCTTTTAGTCCTATATTTTTTATATTTCCTGCCCATCCTCCACCTAAAGACCAATCTTTCTCGTAAATACCTCCTAACACTTGAAAATCATAGTTCTTTTTATTGAATTTATATAACAAAGCTCCTACCCATTTATCTTGATCTCTACTAGGTTTAATTGCTAAATCAAAACTTGATAGGGCTGATTTATAGTATTGTATACGTAGCGCATCTGCTCCAGGTCGTTCCGTATAATCAAAATCAGCAAAATTATACACGTTAAACAAATCGTTTGGATTCCATGCTAAATTCACCCCCCAGTTGATTCGTTGCCGCCCCAAATTAACATCCCACTTTCCTTTGCTGTATGCTAAATTTAAACGATCAATTGTTGAATGTAATATGAATGATTTCTCATTAACTAATAACCAAGACAGATCCACTATTCCATGATCTTGTCCCAACAAGTCTCCATAAAAAGGCTGCTGTAATTTAATTAACTCACCATAAAAAGCTCGGTTACGCATTTCTGCAATCAATGTCAATTCATCAGATATAAATGCCTTAATATTTAATCGATTATGAATTAAATGATCAGTATAAATAGTATCTAAATTTAAAAATGTATTGGTTTGCATTTCCTTTACATAACCATCTAAACTGTAAAAGTCCTTTAATCGCTTAGTTGAATCTTTCTGCCCCCAAACAGAGAAAATCCCTATAAAAAACAAGAAAAAAAATACCCCTAGCCGCATCTATTTTCGAATATCTGAAACAATTTTACCATCTTCAAGCGTTATCACTCTTTTAGCCCTATCAATAACACGTTGATCATGGGTAGAAAAAATAAAAGTTACTCCCTCTTCTTCATTCAATTTAGCCATAATATCTAATAAATTTGTAGCACTTTTTGAATCTAAATTTGCCGTTGGTTCATCTGCCAAAACAAAATCAGGCTTTGAAGCCAAAGCCCTTGCTACTGCGACACGTTGCTGCTGGCCACCAGACAGTTGAGTAGGCTTATTATCCATCTTATCTCCTAGTCCTACTTGAGTTAATAATGAAGTTACTCGTTCTTCTCGTCTCTTCTTATCAACTCCCTGCATAAGCATAATAAACTCCGTATTTTCTTTAGCTGAAAGTACTGGAATAAGATTATAGCTTTGAAAAACAAAACCTATATGTTTCAAACGAAAATCAATTAATTCATTATCCGATTTTTTTGAGATTTCTGTACCATTAACAACAACACTTCCTTTTGAAGCTCTATCTAACCCTCCGATAATATTGAGCAATGTTGTCTTTCCTGAACCAGAAGGTCCTACAATGGCCGTAAATTCATTATCTTCTATCTGAAGATTTACACCATCTACAGCTCTTACATTCACTACACCTTTGTAGATTTTGTATAAATCTTTGGTTTCAATAACTAATTTGCTCATAACTTATTTTCTTATTGCTTCAACAGGGTTTAATGACAATGCTTTAATCGCTGGATATATTGCTGCAAATACAGCCATAAAAAAGACCATTACCAAAATATTGATATAACTTTTAAAATCTAAAAAAGGATAAATTACTGTAGCAAAACCAACATCTTCGTATGCTGCTCCTGCCAGATCTATTCCTACTTCTCCAAAATGAGTAATTAATAGGTAAGAAATTAATAGTCCTACAGGTGCTCCTATAAAAGATAAAAACACTGTTTCTAACATCACCATCCCAAATATTTTTTGCTTTTTCATTCCTACTGCCATTAACATTCCAATTTCTTTAACACGTTCTAAAACAGCCATTAACATCGTATTAATGATACTAAACAGTAATGCAACTAAAATAATACCTACCAAAATATAAGTATACATACCAGTAGCCTCTACCATATAACGCATACCCGATGCTAAATCTAACCAGGGTAAAACCTCTAATTCAGAATATTTCTCCTGATATTCTTCTGCCAAAACCTCTGCTTCTTCATCTTTCTCAATTAAAACACCTATTTCATGAAGTTGTAGTGCATCCATATTAACTACTCGTCTTAAATCTGACTTTCTAACAAATACATTTAATTTATCATACATTTTGTTCTTTGAATCAAAAATACCAACAACTTTAAATGATTCTGCAACCATTTCACCAGTTATATCTTGGAGTGTTAACACAACTTTTGAACGAATCTTGATCTTATATTTATCAGCCATAACTTGACTGATAAAGATGGGATTCCTTTTTACTCCCTCAAAATATTTCCCCTCAACTAAACGACCCGCTAAACCAGTTGTTAATGCTTCATTTTTGGGATCAATCCCTACTACTTTTACTGAACCAGAATAATTGGCTGAACCAAGCATAGCTGTTGAAATAACTCTCCCAGAAGCAATCTTGATTCGATCGTCTGCAATAATATCCCCCATAATATCTTCACCTTTTTCAAGTACAGCTTTAACGCTCATTTCCTTTCGAAATAAGGTGTCATGAATCTGAAAATGTGACAATTCCATTTTCACCACACTATCGATCTTTTGAACCATCATTCCATTGACAAATGCTGAGGCAAAAATCCCTGCCATTAAACCTATTGCAATAGCCGAAATAACGACAAAGCTTCTGACCTTATGTCTCCAAATATTTTTCCAAGCAATCTTTACTAACATCATTAACTTCTCATGGCTTTAATTACATTTAATCGCGTAATATTTATAAAAGGGTAAATCGCAATCACACTCCCTATAATCAACACAATAGTTGCTTGCGAAATAAAAATAGAAGGATCTACAGATGTTTGAATTACAGCTTCCATACCATAATCTTCCATCATCTCTTGCACATCTTCTCCTAACTTTATTGGGTTTTTATAAAAGAAATACGCTATTGGGAAAGCTGCTAACATCCCCAATATAGCTCCCATCAAGTTGATTGTCAAGATCTCTATCCATACTACTATTGCTAAACGAATACGCTTCATCCCTATTGAAACTAACACTCCAAATTCATGCTTTCGTTCAGATAACATCATCAATACTGTTCCGAAAATTCCAAATGAAATGACCATATAAAGAATAAACATAAAAACATATCCCTCAACTCTATCTGTTTCAATCATACTGACTAAATCAGGAGATAATGCTGTCCAATCCATCACTTCATATTCACTTCCTAATTTTTCAGCCAAATTACTGGTTACTTTAGCAGCAGCTTCATTTTCATAAAAGTGCAATATTAAACTTGTAAATTGGTTTTCTAATCCAAAGAAAAGTTGAGCTTGTTTTGCTTCTAAAATAGCTAGTTGATTACTTAATTCAGGCGACCCAAATCGAACAATTCCTCTAATGGGATACTTTCCTGCAGCTGTAGAACCGTGATACCCCTGCCCTATTAATACAATGGTATCTCCTACTGTTAAATGCAAAGATTTAGCTAATCCTTTACCTAATAATATTCCTTTATCATTTTGCTCAAGATAAGCTCCCTCAATAACCTGTTGGTTTAACTGAGAATGAGCCAATTCTAACTCTGTATCAATTCCTAAGACCATAGCTCCTTTTGTTTGGTCTTCAGATGAGGATAATGCAAATCCCTCTATTCTCGGAGTATAACCTTTAACCTCACTTTCATTCTTCAGTTTTTGCGCTAAATCTTCTGTAAACTCAAAACAATTATCTATGATGGGTTCATCCCAATAACCTTTAGTGTGTACTTGTCCATAACCAGTATATGCCCCAACCATAGAGTCTATCATTCCAACATATACCCCCTCTTTCATACTCATCATCAAAGTAGAAAGAAGTACAGCCAATAATACAGCAGCCATTGTAATAAATGTTCGCGCCTTATTACGCCATAAGTTTCTCCAAGCTAACTTTAAATACATGTGATCATTTTAAGCGTTTCATATTTTGGACAGAAAAAAACTGCTCCTCTATTGGTTGATCAAATTGAATTTTAGAATATTCTAAGATGGTTTTATGTCCCGCTTTATCTTCAGGAATCATTTCCATTTTAGTAGCCAATAGCTTCCCTCCCATTTCTTTGATGTTAGATGCTTTCATTGTGTTGACTAAATAACCATCCTCATCATACATTTCTGTACGTAATTGTATATAATCAACCTTATCGATATAAACAATGACTTTTCCCCAAACGACCGCCGTTTCTTCATAAGGAATCAGTTCTATTTTCCATACTTTCCTACCTGCTACAATTTCATCTTTTAAAATATTATGTTTATAATCCCTTACATTAGAAGACTCTTGAATCATATCTTCGTTGGTAAAGTCTGTTCCCATCCAAGATTGAGACATCATAGAAGGTGGCAGCTTTATCGAACGCTGTATAGAGGGCACCCAGTTCCAAGCTTCCTTATAACGTTTTAAAAAGACTGTCCCTTTTTCCTTTGCAGGAGCTGTAATTAATACAATTGAGAAATCAGTTCCTTTTGACCAAGTTTTCATTGACATTGTTCTACTCCATTTTGGTCGAACTGTTGTAATAGACATCTCAGCATATAAACTTCCACTCCTCATCTTATCTTCAGCCTTTTGAATAATTTCTTGTGCTGTTTGAGCATACAGTGGACTATAAAATACTATTGAAAGAAATATTATATTTAATAATTTCATAAAAAATCGTTTTTACAGTACTAATTTAGTGATAAATAGACTTTTCTCACAGTTTGATTATATGACAAATATCAGTTAACAAACTTTAACTCAAAAAAATCAACACGATAGCCCTTTCCTCAAAAAAAATATAGCACTCATTTACAGACACTTACTTAAAACACACCATAATCTTATACATATAGAAGCTCTACTTCTTTCTAAATATCTTGTATTGAACACTTGTTCGCTTCTTTTTTTTATCTTTGTAGCTATTAAATATTTTTTTTAAACACTACATAGCACGTTATACAATGAGTCAGTTTCATACTTTATCAGTTTCAAAAATTACAAGTCAAACTTCAGATACTGTTTCAGTAGCATTTGAAATCCCTACTGAATTAAAACAAGAATTTGAATATACCTCTGGTCAGTATTTAACATTAAAATTCAACATTAATGGTAAAGAAGAAAGAAGAGCTTATTCTCTTTGTTCATCTCCTTTTACTGATGATTTGCATGAAGTAGCTGTTAAAAAGGTAGAAAACGGTATTGTTTCAACCTATATCAATGATGTATTAAAAAGAGGAGATGTTATCGAAGTAATGCCTCCACAAGGAGGGTTTGTTATAAAGCCTTCTACTTCCAACAATAAACATTATGTTGGATTTGCTGCAGGTAGTGGTATCACCCCTATCATCTCGATGATTAAAACCGTATTGAGTGAAGAGCCAAATAGTAAATTCACACTTGTATATGGTAATAAAACAAAAGACAGCACTATTTTTAGAAAAGAGTTGAATGCTATTGAATCTAGTAATTTTGATTTAATTTCTATCTATTCTAGAGAGCAGACTGGTGATGCTTTAACGGAAGGAAGAATTGACAAAACAAAGGCCATTGCATTATTTAAAGAAAAATCGGAATTACTAAAAGCTGATGGTTTTTACATGTGTGGACCTGAAGAGATGATCGTTGCAACTGCTGAAAGTTTAAAAGATTTAGGAGTAGCAGACGACAAAGTTCACTATGAATTATTTACTACACCTGTTTTATTAGCGCAAGAAACAAAACAAGAAACTAGTAATTTTGAAGGAGCCGCTACTGTTACCGTAATTTACGACGATGAAGAAGTTGAATTCACATTAAACGCTGATGGAGACACCATCCTTGATGCTGCAATGGAAAACGATGTTGATGTTCCTTTTTCTTGTAAAGGTGCTGTTTGTTGTACTTGTAAAGCTCTAGTAACTGAAGGAAAAGCAATTATGACAGCGAACTACTCTCTTAGTGAAAGTGAAGTTGAAGAAGGATATATTTTGACTTGCCAAGCTCACCCAGCTTCTGAAAAAGTTGTGGTAGATTTTGATGAGGCCTAAGCTATAGGCAACTTCCCCCTAACAAGTAGCGTCTATTAAATATATAATGTGTGTGTTATGAGAAGTATTATCCTTTTGTTAGGCATTTTATTGTACGTCAATTTTTCTTGGGCACAGTGTAATAATATCCCTATAGATTTAAACACTTGGACCGCTCAAGGGGGGACTTGGAATGTGTCAGGTTCTGGAACCTCTGTTTTTCAGACAGTGAATGGACCAAACGTTTATTTTTTAAGCCCTCAACCCTTTATTAATGTTATTATTTCTGGAACATTACGTACTGATGATGCAGATGATGATAATATGGGATTTGTATTTGGTGTAGAAGGTACTATAGACACCTCTCCATTTCACTATTATAGATTTGAATGGGATGAAGGTGGGAATGGGAACGGTATGTACGTCAGAGAATACGACCAAACAGGACTTGTTGCAACCCATTTATCTTTAGTAGGGAATCATTGGACTCGAGGAATGAATCATAACTTTACGCTGACCTATCAATCTAGTAAAATAATCATTACGATGGATGGAACGCAGGTTTTGGAAATGGATGGTTGCTTTAACCCTGGAAAATTTGGTTTTTTTAATCGCTCTCAAGCAAATGTTACCTACTCCAACTTTCAATATTTACCTACTCCAGATTTTCAATTTGTTTCAAATGATAGTATTTGTATTACAGAACCTGCAATAACAGATATTTTCTGTGTAAGCTCTAACACTAATCCTTATGCTGAGATTAGATGGGATTTTGGAGATGGAACCATTATCTCTAATGTTACTAATGCTTCACACAATTATGCAGCAGCTGGTACCTATAACTTAGAACTATATGTTCGAGATTTTTTTGGATGTGAAGATTCAATTACCAAACAAATTAGAATCTTTGACCCATCTTTTACTTTAGGACCTGATCAAAGTATATGCCCGGGGGCTTTTAATGCAACTTTTACTTCTAGTAATACCAACCCAGGAAATACATACCTCTGGTCTAGTGGCGAAACAACACCTAACATTACTAAAAACACAACAGCCGAATATCGTCTAACGTTAACTGATGCCAATGGATGTATCGCAAGAGACACGGTTAATTTATCTGTTGGTGTTTTACCAACTGTTTCCTACACTGCAAACTCTGAATGTATTTATGATAATGTTGTCTTTACCAATACAACTAATAGTACGCAATCTGTATTCTGGGATTTTGGAGATGGAAATACTTCCAATGCTGCTAATCCAAGTCACCAATATGCCGCTAGTGGAAACTATACTACCAAATTAGTAGCTACTTTTGGTCAAGGATGCAAAGATTCAACGACTCTAGCTATCGATATCTTTGATGCTCCCCAAGCCAACTTTACTGGAAATGATGACTGTTTTAATAATACTGCAATATTTACCAATACTTCTTCGATTAATACAGGAACAATTACAAATAACATTTGGAGCTTTGGTGATGGGGGAACTGGAAATCAATTGAACGAAAGTCATGACTATGCTACAGCAGGAAATTATACCGTAGAATTGGTAACAGTTTCTAATAATTTATGTTACGATACTGTTTCTTATTCATTTGATAGACATGCAATTCCAAACATGGCTTACAACTTCAGTAATGCCTGTCTATATGATAGCATTTTATTTACCAACAATTCTACTGTAGATATGCCTTCTGTTTTCCAATCTTATGAATGGTTTTTTGGAGATGGAAATACCTCTGCTAATAACAGCCCTTATCATAAGTATTCAAATTATGGAAACTATACAACAAAGTTAATTGGGACTACACAATTTGGGTGTCAAGACTCATTAACACAATCGATAACAATACACCCTACTCCTAGTGCTGAATTTTCCTTTGTCAACGACTGTTATAATGTTTTAGCTAATTTTACGGATCAATCTACCATAGGAAATGGCACAATTACAGATTGGAATTGGAGCTTTGGTGATGGTTTAACAGGAAATTTAGACAATGAAACTCACCTTTACAATACAGATGGAAACTTTGTGGTAGAATTAGTGGTTTCTTCTGACAATAGTTGTACAGATACTGTAACACATACCATTACTAGATTTCCATTACCAATACCAGCTTATACTGCTAACTCAGAATGTGTATATGACCAGGTACAATTTAATGATGTTTCAACCATTAATGCACCAGATAATATAACCACTTGGGAATGGTCTTTTGGACCTGGGTTAAATGCTAATCAGCAATCTCCTAATATTCTATTTCCATCTGCAGGTAGTAATCCCGTAAAATTAGTATTAACATCAAACAATGGTTGTAAAGATTCTATCTCAAGTACAATAGATATTTATGCCCAACCAAACGCAAACTTTATTACGAATGATGATTGTAATAATATACCTGCAACTTTTATCGATAATTCATCTGTAGTAGATGGTATCATTACAAATTGGGAGTGGGATTTAGATGATGGTACTTCTTCTACCAATCAAAATTTAACTCATTATTACCAAACACCTGGAACCTACACTATAGAACTGATTGTTACGAGCAGTAATTTATGTAAAGATACACTTACACAACAATTAGTTCGCCACCCCATCCCTACTGCCAGCTTTAATTTTCAAAACGAATGCCAGTATGACGCTTTAACTTTTACCAATCAAAGTTCAATTACTAATGGAAATACAATTATTGACTATAGTTGGGACTTTGGTGATGGTAGTAACCTTAACCAAAACGAACACCCTACTCACTTTTTTTCAAACTCAGGTCTTTATGAAGTTCAATTAACAATCACTTCAGATAATAACTGTATTGACGATACCACTGTATATGTAGAAGTGTATGCAGTACCACAAGTTAACTTTTTAGCTCAAGATCAGTGCATTAATGTTGGTGAAAGTAATTTTACCAATGTTAGCACTATTAATAGTGGCGGGTTTAACGAATGGAAGTGGAATTTTGGTGATGGAGCTATAGATAATGTATTGCATGCTAATCATCAATATAATAGTAGTGGGAATTATACCGTAGAATTAATTGGGATTTCCAACAATGGATGTTCAGACACCATAACCAAACCTGTCACTATTTACAATAAGCCTACAGCTAGTATGTTTATTAATAAAACTGAAGATTGTGTCCCAGTTTGCTTTTATTTTGCTGATTTATCAACTGATGATAATGGTATTAGCTTTTGGGAATGGGAATTTGAAAACCATGAGGCTAGTATTCAACAGCATCCAAGTATTTGTATAGAAGAAGCTGGAGAATATGATGTTTCATTAATCGTTACCAACATCTACAATTGTAAAGATACCATCATCGAAACGGATTTACTTAAAGCAAGACCTAATCCTATTGCAGATTTTACAATGTCCACTCAACTCACTGATATACTTAACCCTTTCCTTTCTTTTACCAACAATAGCTTTGATGCGCAAACTTGGAAATGGGATTTAGGAGATGGAACAATTGATGCAGCTAACTACGACACAGAGAATACCTACAACAATGCTGGTGTTTATCCTATTCAATTATATGTTGAGAATCAATATGGTTGTAATGACAGTTTAACTAAAGACTTAACTGTTCGATCAAAAGCATTCCACTATTTACCAAATTCATTTACTCCCAATGGAGATGGAATCAATGACGCTTTTAAAGTTCAAGAAGAAAGTTTAAATTTTGAAAGCTTAAGCGTCTATGACCGATGGGGAAAACCAGTTTTTTATAGTGAAGACATTCTTCAGGAATGGAATGGTACTACAAATGGTATAGCTTCTAAAGGAGGTACCTATGTTTGGATTTTACGTTATATTGATGAATTTGATAACAATCAAATTGAAAAAGGAAGTGTCACACTAATAAAATAATGAAAACCTATACTTTAATCCCACTCCTACTATTTTTTTTAGCTTGTAATACTACCAAGCCTACGACTTCTTCAGCTCAGCCCAAAAATATTTCAAAAGACGCTGTATTGGATCAAATTGAATGTGAAAATGCATTTACGCCTAACAATGATGGTCAAAATGATTCTTTTATACCTGTTTTAAAGAAGGGAGAGTTTGTCGAATTTAAAGTCTATTCTCGCTGGGGTAATCTAGTTTATTCAACGCTATCCCCTAGTCAGAAATGGGACGGAAAAGAAAAAGGGAAATTATGTCCAAATGGGGTTTATACCTGGAGTTTAGAATTTATAAATGAAACGAACGAACGTTTACTTGTAGGCGGGCAGGTTACTTTAATACGATAAAGCATTAAAAAATCTTTATAAATACTCTCAATATCTCATTTCAAATGATAACTTTGCAGTTTAAATAAAAAAAGAATGGAATTATATTTAGATTCAGCAGATATAGAAGAAATAAAAGAGGTCAGTAAACTAGGCTTAATTGCAGGGCTTACTACTACTCCAACTTTTATGCACAGACACGGTATCACAGATGTAGATGGTGCTATTGTAGAATTATCTAAAATTGTAGATGTTCTACAAATAGAAGCTTTAGGTTCAACAGCAGAAGAAATTGTAGCAGAAGCATACAGACAAGAAGCTTTAGGACTTGATCGTAAGAAAACTGTTTACAAAATTCCTATTTCAATGGAAGGTGCTAAAGCTTGTAAGCAATTGACTGATGATGGTTTTATGGTAAACATACACTTAGTTTATACCTTACAACAAGCTTTTATGGCGATGAACGCTGGAGCAACTTATATTTGTCCTTTAGTTGGTAGATTACAGGATCAAGGACATGATGCTTTATCTTTAGTTGCTCAATGTGTGGAGGCTGTGAATTACTATGGATATAATTCAAAAATTATGTTCTCATCAGTTAGACATTCTGAACATGTTAGAAATGCTATTAACTTAGGTGTTCATACAGTAACTGTTCCTTGGAAAGTGATGAAACAATTAACAGAAAACAATTTTACTAAGACTGGAACTGAAGAGTTTGAAGTACATACAAGATTGATGACTGTAAAAGTAAAAGAAGCAATTAACAATAATAATCCTGTTGTTACTGCTGACACAACTATTTCTGATTGTTTATTAAAAATGACAGCAGGAGGTTTTGGAGCTGTAACAGTTATTAGTGAATCAAATGAACCTATTGGTATCTTTACTGATGGAGATTTAAGAAGATTAATTGAATCTGAAGGAACTGACGGTATCAATAAGAATGTAGGGGATTTAGATTTAAATATTCCTTTAAGCATTGATTCAGATGAAATTTTATTCAAAGCGCAAGAGATCTTCACAAAGAATAAAGTTGATGGACTAGTTGTCACCGAAAACGGTAAAGTTATTGGAATGCTTGACATACAAGATTTGGTATAAATAAAAAAATGATCATGTATAGCCTCATTTGAAAATCAAATGAGGCTTTTTTTTGCTATATCAAACCAATCGACAAACTATTTGTCATTAAAAACAGTATGTTTATCATTATTTCATGAGTTTATAAACATTTTTGAAACTTAACACAATAAAATTTTGGCTTAGATTTTGATATTTCTTAGCTTTATTCACTTAAAATAAAACAAAAATGAAAAAAAGAATCATCACTCTATCACTTATAGGTCTATTCCTTGCTGGAATGACAGCTTGTAATGCATCAAAAGGTTCTTCTAAAGGGAAAGGTGGACATTGCCCAGCATACGGAAACTAATTACTATTTTAGAACAATTCTAAAAAAAAATTACTATTCATCTTCGAATAAGGTATTATCTTTGCACTTAGATTTAATAAAAAAAGTTGAACAATGGCAATAATAATTACAGACGAATGTATTAATTGTGGGGCTTGTGAGCCAGAATGCCCTAATAATGCTATTTATGAGGGGGGAGCAGAATGGAAGTTTTCTGAAGGTACATCCTTAAAAGGAAAAGTAACAGGAGCTAATAGTGGGATTACTGTTGATGCAGATGCTGAAAATGAGCCTGTAGATATGGACGTTTACTATATCGTTCCAGATAAATGTACTGAATGTAAAGGTTTCCATGACGAACCACAATGTGCAGCAGTTTGCCCTGTAGACTGTTGTGTAGACGACGAAGATATTAGAGAAACAGACGAAGAACTATTGGCTAAAAAAGATGCATTACACAATGCATAGTCACTTTTGTAACTAATTATCGAAAACACCGTACTTGATTATCAATACGGTGTTTTTTTTGGTCAAATATTTGTAATAACATCAACAATGAAAGTTAATTTAAGCATATTTTTTTTATTTTTTTTGGTATCATCATCGTATACTCAAACGTATATTGCTAACTTAAATGATGCTGAAGATTCATTGGTCGTTCTTTTAAATAAAGCTAGAGCTCAGAAAAATGAACACGATAAATTAATGGCTAATAAAGTGTTTAAGGAAAAACTAAAATATGTGTTAACCAGAAATAGTAAGTCATATAATTTTCCATTTGAGACCCTAAGTAAGCAAATGAGTACTTTAAAATCCCCCGATGGTGTTTTCCGTTTATTCAATTGGAATCTTGAACTTAACAAATACGGAGAACACAAATACTATTGTATAGTGATGAAGTACGATAAGAAAAAAGATGACTATTACATTATCGACTGTAAAGACAAGTCAAAATACGCTCGAACTCCAGAATACACTCAGTTTACTGAAAAGAAATGGTTTGGAGCATTATATTATAAGATTATTCCTGTACAAAAAGGAGCAAGAACAATTTACACGCTTTTAGGATGGGACGGTAACGATATCTCTTCCAACAAAAAATTGATCGAAACAATGAAGTTTAGTGGTAATTCTAAACTAAAATTTGGTGATCCTTTATTTAAATTTGATGATGAAAAAATTAAAAGGCGTGTAATATTTCAATACAAACAAGATACTTACATGTCAGTAAAGCATCAAAAAATAAAAAAAGAAGATCATATAATATTCGACCACCTCTCTCCTACTTCTCCTGAATTAGAGGGGATAAAAGATTGGTATGTTACAGATCTTAGCTTTGATGCTTTTGTTTGGAGAAAAGGAAAATGGAACTACATCAAAGATATAGATGCCAGAACAGGCAAAAAATTCAAGACAAAATATAATAACCCTGAAAATAACTAAGTCTACTTGTTTTCTTATGATTATCTATGTATTTTTAGCCACCTAAAAATGTTAGATAGTTATGATTAAAATTGGAATTATTAAAGAGGGAAAAACTCCACCAGATAAAAGGGTTCCTCTTTCACCAGAACAGTGCGAGCGTATCTTAAATGATTATGATGATGTAGAGATTTATGTTCAAAAAAGTAACATCAGGAAATTTTCTGATAGGGACTATGAACGTTTAGGTATTGCTGTTGTTGACGATGTAAGCCATTGTGATATATTAATGGGCGTTAAAGAAGTTCCGGTTGATGAGTTAATTCCAAATAAAAAATACCTTTTCTTCTCACATACATTTAAAGAACAGCCGTACAACAGAAAATTACTACAAGCTATTATTGATAAAAATATTCAATTAATTGATTGGGAAGTGATCACCAATTCTAAAGGGCAACGTTTGATAGCCTTTGGAAGATATGCAGGGATTGTAGGATGTTACAATGGCTTTTTAGCTTATGGACTTAAAAGTGGACTATACAATTTAAAGCCAGCTCACCAATGTGAAGACAGAGCAGAAATGGAAGATCAATTACCCAATATCAAATTACCTAATAATTTTAAAGCAGTTATTACTGGAAAAGGCCGTGTTGGAGGTGGAGCACTTGAAGTCATAGAAAAAATAGCAATCAAGGAAGTTAGCCCAACAGCATTCTTAACAGAAACCTTTAACGAACCTGTATATACTGTTTTAGATGTTGCTGATTACTATGAAAGAGATGATATGCAACCTATGAATAAACAGGAATTCTATCAAAATCCTAAGGGATACCACTCTGTTTTTCCTAAGTATGCAAAAGTAGCAAATATGTATATTGCTTGCCATTATTGGGATAGTGAATCACCATTCATCTTTACTAGAGAAGATGCCAAATCAAAAGACTTTAATATTGAAATTGTTGCTGATATTAGTTGCGACATAGATTGCGCAGTTGCCTCTACACTTGAGCCATCTACCATTGCTGAGCCGCTTTATGGCTATGACCCAGTAACCGAATCGGTTGTTGACTTTAATAAAGAAGGAGCTATAGGTGTTATGGCTGTTGATAACCTTCCTTGTGAATTACCTAAAGATGCTTCAGAAAGTTTTGGGGAAATGTTTATCGAACATGTCCTAGAGCCTTTACTAGGAAACGATCCTGAAAATATTATTGAAAGAGCTTCTGAAACTAAAAATGGAAAATTAACAACTCACTTTTCTTACTTAGAAGACTATTTAAAAGGTTAAATAAGTTTAATTTATACAAAACAAAAAGGAGCTACCAACTTTGATAGCTCCTTTTTAACTTTAATCTATAAAGCCAATTAACACAAAAACACTTACTAACGTATTAACTTAAAAGATTAAAAGCAATTATAACTAAATCAATTACTATAGCAATAATACCTGAATAAATAACCCATTTCATTGGCGCTACAGCCAACATCATAGATAGTGAAAACATAGTAGAAAAAGCTAATAAAAATAATTGAGTCGTACTGTTTATACCTCCTGTTCCAACTGCAATACCTCCCATACATCCTACAACTAATAATAAAATAGCCATAATTCCGTATCGATTAAGGTTAGCGTCAAAAAATAACTTATCTAAAAGTGCTATTCCTGTTACATCATCTTGATTATTCTCATTCATAATTCTATTGTAGTTTTTATTTTGATGTAAAATTAAACTACTCTATTCTATGTGGTTATGATTTGTATTACTATAAAAAATGATTTTAATCAGAAAATCATCCGTTGCACAAACCAATTCCAACGATCAACAAAACGCTAGCAATTATAGCTATATATTTAGCTATAGCCCTTTTTTTAAATAACAAAAAAAATAGTGCAAGTAAAAATAAAGCTGGACTCAATAATATTGATAATAAACCTATTTCTTCAGCCAAAGTTATTTTTATATATACTTCTAATAAAATCATAGCATCATACTGGAGCAAATACCCAAACTAACTATTAGATAAACAACAGCTAAAATTAACAGCACTTTTCCTGTTTTCTTTTTTTGTTTTGCAAAAAACGGAATGGAAATTAATCCCAACAGAATCGCTGGTCCAAACATTACCAAAAAGATCATTAAAAATAACCCATCCAAATTGACTTCTAAAAGTGTCATAGCTCTTTTATTTTATAAAACTTATATTATTCCAGTACACATTCCAAAACCTATTATAGCATACAATACACCAAATAACATCACTGATTTTCCTAACTTTTTTTTGTCATACGACAACAATACTCCTCCAATAAATAAAAGTAAGATAGGCACCCAAATAGGCGATGTTATTAAATAAAACTGCTCTCCATCTATCACAATGCTGTTCTTAATTGGTTTAACAATTCTACTTTATCATCTCTATACAAAAGATTCATTGTTTCGAAAGGTATAATTTTATAATCCTTATTCACAATGTGGACACAAGATTTTTTTATTGCACGTACATCAAAATTATGTGCATCAATAAACTGCATAATAATTACACGAAATAGATTATCATAGCTCAATTCGGGAGCGTCTATCTCTGGCAAACAACACATAATTGATTTTAGATTTTCACTTGCACACTCAACAGAGTTCCCTGTACTAAACAGCTCTATCATTTTACCATGCAATGCTTCATCCTGCTCATAAACGATGGTATTTTTTTTGCTATTATCTAGTAGGTCAGCAGGATTAATATACCTTGTCAACGGGAAAACTTCACCTCCTAGTTTTAATGCATATCCCATTACTAACGCGTCAGGATTACAAGGTACAGGAATTAAATCATCAGCATTAAAGATTGGAGATTGTTCTAGAATTTTTCTTCTAACTTCAGTTAGTGTAATTCGATCAGTTTGTTCATTAAAGTTTTCTAATCGACCAGCAATTTGAGTAGGTTGAAAGGTAACGCCTCTAACAGCTTTTTGTTGTAAAGCATAATCAATTATTTCTCCTATTTCGCCATCATTTAAACCATTTTGTAAGGTAACCACCAATGTTGTTGAAAGGTTTAACTCGTTTAAATGGTCAAGTGCTTGTTGATGTACTTTGACCAATTCAGCACCTCTCAATTCCTTTAATACAGTATCACTAAAAGAATCAAACTGTAAATACAACTCAAAATCTGGCATATAGCTTGCTAAACGTTGAGCAAAATCAAAATTGGTTGCAATTTTAATTCCATTGGTATTGACCATCAAATGACGAATAGGTAATGTTTTAGCATAATCTAAAATTTCAAAAAATTGAGGATGTATCGTTGGTTCTCCCCCACTAATCTGAACAACATCCGGCTCTTTTTCATTCTTGACTACCGCATCCAACATCTTTTTAACCTCCTCTAAAGTCCGATGTCTCCCATAATTTGGTGATGAGCCAGCATAACAAGTTGGACAGGTTAAATTACAGCGATCTGTTACTTCAACTATAGTTAGACAAGAGTGTTGTTCATGATCTGGACATAATCCGCAATCATAGGGACAACCAAAATCTGTTTTAGTATTAAACTGGTATGGAAACTCAGATGCTTTGTTGTAGTTTCTGATATTTTTGTAATAGGCAATATCATCTGCGATTAAGACTTTAGAGTTTCCATGTTCTTTACAGCGCTTTAACATGTATACCTTTTCATTCTCAAAAACAATTTTTGCATCCACACGCTTTAAACATTCTGGACATAAACTTTGCGTATAATCGTAATAGGTATATTTTCTAGTTGGCATTTCTAAAGACGTTAATAATAGTTTTATGGTAATAAACCACACACAAGATACATAAATATTGAATCGTACTCAATCCTAATAATAAAAACTCATTGGGTTTTAAAAACTCAATAAAGAATCGAAATAAAAAATAAGCAATCATAAACCACTGAAAAGTCAACCCATAAGCCAATTTCTGCTTTTGATTTAACTTTTTGAGCCCCCAGAAAAGAACCATTAAAAAAAAGAGTTCGTAAAGAGCTATAGGATGACGGCTTATCCCATCCCCCAAATCCATTCCCATAAAAAATGTGGTAGCTTTACCATAAGTAAACTCCTTTATTCCCATCAGAAAGCAACCTATTCTTCCTATAAATATTCCAACTATAATGGGAAAGGTAAATAAATCTCCAGAGGACTGTTGTTCCCCTATGATCTTCTTTGCTAGCTCTACCCCCAATAAACCACCAAAAAGGCCTCCCATAATGGTTTTGGTATTCATCAATTCCAACCAATTTTGATTCGCCATCAATAAAGGATTTTCTAATATCCCCACTACTCTTGAACCTATTAAGGCCCCTAAAGCAGCTCCTAAAACAATTGACAAGCGATTATTAGACGAAATGACATCTTCGGTTCTTTTTCTCAAGAAAACATAATAACGAAAAGCCACAAAAAATGCTAAATACTCTAGAATTAGATGAACGTTTAGCTGCACACCTAATATTGCCGGTTCAAAGGGAATTTCTATAGGCATTAAAACAGCTTATTTTCCATTTGTTGCATATAACTTTGTAAAATAATTGTAGCGCTTACTTCATCAATTAATTCTTTTTTCTGACGATTTTTTTTCTTTACTCCCGACATAAAGATGGCCTGTGAAGCTAGTTTAGATGTAAAACGTTCATCTATCTTATCTATTTTTTGTTGAGGAAATTTCTTGGCTAAATGTTTAATCAATTTTTCAATTTCGTGCGAACTGTCTGTTTGTTGATTTTTTAAAGATTTAGGCTCTCCTACAACAATTGTCTCTACCTCTTCTTTTTGAAGATAAGTTGTCAGAAAATCTATTAATTCACTTGAGTGAACAGTCGTTAAACCAGAAGCTATGAGTTGTAACTAATCTGTTACAGCAATTCCCACTCTTTTGGTTCCGTAATCTATCGCTAATATTCTAGGCATCAAAAAACTATTTTTTTTATCGGCTCATTAAACTTCTCTGAACGAATAATTGTTCTTGTAGTAATCGTCTCCTCTCTTCTTATCAGATAATTCTCAACCTCTTCTATGGTGGAAATACTTACTTCTTCTCTATTGAGAAATCCATACCCTTTGTAGGTTCCTTTCTCTACCAAAACAAAAGATTGTTCTCCAGCAGCTCTACCTTTTCCAGCCAATAAAAAAGAACTTGAAGCATTATCATACTCATCTAAAAACTTTTGAATATTTTCTTGATGTTCTTCTTGTTCTATGACTAAAGAATCGAACTCTGGCATACCACATAATTGAGGTTTTAATTCAAACTCCTCTATTTTTTTGATTAGCCAATTTCTAGTATCAGATAAACTCGGAAATGTTTTTAAGGGTTTCACTTGATTCCCTATTTTCGTAATTCCTAATTGAGCGATTCCTTTTTGATTTTCATACAGAAAAACACCAAATTTATTGACTTTACTTTTTTGAGAACGATTATATATAGGCCAGTAATGTTTAATCTCTGCATCCTCTAGTAAAGAAGCAATGAGTTCTGTACCAGTTAACTCCGTTGAAACATGATAAACCTCTTTATAAAATGAAAGTTTTTGTGCGGTTGCTTTTCCGGTAAAATGCGTCGTAACACGCTTTTTGATATTCTTTGCTTTTCCTATGTAAATAATTTCCTTTCGACTGTTATAGAAATAGTATATTCCCGTTTCCTGAGGCAATTTATTAAATATTCTTTCTGGTAAATTGGCTGGTAAATTCGGTTGTTTTGATACCGTTTTTAATGTCGCTAAAATGTCTCCCTCCCCTTTTTCTATTAACAAATGAAAGAGCTCAGTTGTAGCCATGGTATCAGACATAGCACGGTGTTTACTCTCATGCTTTATCCCTAACGTTTTCGTGAGCTTGCCCAAACTATAAGATGGTAGTCCAGGTAGTATTTTTCGTCCTAAACGAACTGTACATAACCGGGGTTGACCAATGGAATATCCCGCTAATTCTAATTCATACTTGACATATTTATAATCAAAATTAACATTATGTGCCACAAAGATTTTGCCCTCTAATAGCTCGGCAATCTCTTTTGCTACCTCTGCAAATTGAGGAGCGTTTTCTACCATTTCATTAGAAATTCCGGTCAAATTTTGAATAAAAGGAGGGATATAAGCATTAGGATTTACAAGCGTTTCATAGGTTTCTATTATTTGCTGACCATCTGTTACTACAATGGCTATTTCTGTAATTCCCCCAGTAGAAGAAAAACTCCCTGTAGTTTCAATATCGACTATTGCATATAAATTACTCATACTTATCGATGCTAAGGTAATGATTTTAGGTTTTTTAACAGCATATATCTGTAGAGATTTATATCTTTAAAAGATAAAGTCTATTTTTGCCTGACAAAAAGTAATTGGATGAGAAAATTTCAAAAAATAATCACAGTACTTGCACTAAGTATCTTAACCCTATTAATTATTGGTGGGCTATTTTTTATTACCCAATCCAAAAAGAATACACCCCTTAATATTGTTCCCTATAATGCTAGCAATGTTGCTTTTATTAAACCTGAAAAAATTGCTAAGGATTTTTACACTTTATTAAAAAGAAATCCAACACTTTTAGATTCTGCTACTAATTCGAAAGTAGACCTTAAAGAAATAGAAGATAATATGGGAGGTAACGGACTTAACCCGTTAGTTGATGGAGTGATTTATACCTTTACCGACAGTATTGACCATGCTAATTATATTGGAATTATCTGTGAGGTTATTAATGAAGAAAAATTTATCAAATCATTGACTAAAACACCTGAAACGATACAACGCAATGTCTTTCAAAATGGAGAAATTATCACCTTAGCTCAAGAAAATATAATTCTATTAAGGCATCAAAAACAAGCTGTTATTCTTCAAAATACAACGCCTCAAGGAACTACCCAAATAGCAATTGCAGAACACCAATTTGAAACCATTTTTTCTCAAACTCCTCAGTTTTTGAGTCAAGTTGATGCTAGCTATTCTGACTTTATTGAGCAAGAAAATCACTTAGGTATTTGGTCTAGTAAAGAGAATCCATTGCTTAAAGAATATTTTGATTTGTTTAAATTCACTCAAAACTTTGGAAGTAAAACCTTTAGTTTAAATTCAAACAAAGAAACTATTGATTTACAGATAGTTACCAAAATTAAAAGCGCAAATATTCTCACTTCTAAAAACCAAAAAGCCATTGCTCTAAATACCAACGAGCTGATTAAATTTAGTCTTTCTACTACTCCCTTTTATTTAAAAGATATCTTTCAAAAGTCACTTCAAGAAGAGCAACATTATATCCTAGATTTTTGTGAGGGAGCTTTTTGTTCAGGTATTATTGGTTATAGAACGTCGCCGGTATACACGACTAAAATGGATCAAAAAATAGACCCCGAAACGTTTTCAACAGTTCTAGCTATTGATACTGTTGAAGCAAGCCCATTATTTAATATTCCTGAAGTAATGCATGCTTTAAAAATTTCAAATCCTAATGCCTTATTTGACACATTAAACCAAGATAGTTTAATTAAAAACCATGCTGGATACTGGACAATTCCCCATCCTTATTTTGTCGAAGAACTACTCTATTTAGCAATAAAAGATGATGTACTTTATATCGGAACCAATAAAAACTTTGAGGCATTAACTCCAGAATTTACGACTTTTAGTTTGGTTGCTGATCTTCCTAAGACCATCAAAAGTTACCCACCCAAAAATGCTATTCAAAAAATAGGGTTATCTGTTATACCAGATTTTAAAGTTACAACAATCGCTATTGAATATGATAAAATTGAGGAAAATAACCTCTACTTAAAAGGGGCTATGCACACTTCTGATCCCTCTCAACACGCTCTACTTATACTCGCAGGTGAAGTCCTTAATCTACGTGGAATACTAAAAGGATTTATCTAATTTAACTATGAAAATATACTTTAGCAAGTTAAAGCGTGGGACTTCCACCTTTTGGTACGCAGTGGATCTTTTAATGATCATTCTTATCCTTGTGAACTTATTTTGGATGGGATTTGATTTAGCCTTTACTACGAAGTTTTTTAGAGGTCTAGTCTATAGTGTTAGTGAGGATTTTCACAACTTTTATTACAATATTGTACATCCAGATTTTTTATTTTACGATTTATTCTTTGTGGCCATTTTTTTATCAGAATTTGTACTAAGATGGGGGTATTCAATTTACCATAAAAAGTTTGAAAAGTGGTACATCTTTCCTTTTTATTTCTGGTACGATTTAATTGGTTGTATTCCGCTACAAGCATTCCGTTTTTTACGTTTAATTCGGATTGCTTCATTGATTATTCGCTTACAGAAAAAAGGCGTTATAGACGTACGAGAGACATGGTGGTATCAAGCCGCAATGAAATACTATTATATTTTTGTAGAGGAGGTTTCAGATCGCGTTACGGTCAATGTTATCTCAGGTGCTCAAGACGAAATTAAAGCAGGAAATCCAATTGTTGAACAAATCATTAAGGAAGTTATTTACCCTAAAAAAGATATTATAGCGCATTGGGCTGCTGAACGCGTCCGATATGCCTCTGCTCAAGTGTACGTTGATAAACGAGATGACATTAGAGCCTATGTAGCACTTGCAGTAAAAGAAGCTGTTGCCAATAATAAGGAAATAGCTGATTTAGAAAAAATACCTGTACTGGGTAAACAAATAGCCAAAACATTAGAAAGCTCTATTAGTGATATTACTTCCAATGTTATTGAAAAAACATTAATTGATATGGCTCAGGAAGATTCTACAGCTCTATTAAATGAAGTTATTGAAGTTTCGCTAAGAACTATTTTACATCCATCTGAAGAAGCTAGATTTGAAGAAGCTGTTACTGAAATGACTGTTGAGTCTCTTGAGTTGGTTAAAGATCAAGTGAAAATTAAACGTTGGAAAAATAAAGATTAGAACATGCGATGGGATTATAAACTAGTCTATTATTTATTGCTAACCTACTTTATGTATGGTTTATTCAATTGGTTTTCTTTAGGCGATTTTGTCGTACCACTTCCAATCTCTTTTGTATTTGCCGCAATTATTCCGTTAGTTTTTATCTTTACCACTAAGCCGAGTTATCATAGTCTTCTATACTTAACCATACCACTATTACTTTTTAAAGATTTAGTGATTTACGACAATGAGGCCATTGGAATAGGATTTATTATTACGAGTGTAATAGCTTTAACGAGTCTTGGTATAATTATACTAAAACAGTACTATCAACAAACTCTTATACGTTTTAATGGTTTATTATTGATCTCTACTCCTATCCTATTAATTGGAAACAATAAGCTTTCAATACTTTTGATTGCTTTAACTACATTTACCACATACAGAACCCTACAAGCTGAACAGGTACAACAAGTCTCACTTGAGCGTTCATTACTAATCACCCTATTCATTCATTCCTTATTCCTATTGAACGAAACTTCTAATTGGTTGGTAAGATTATAGTTAAAACCACTAAAATATGGCTATATTATTAAGCTTCACCAACTAAAGCCAATAACTCTTGTTCACTTAACATCTTAATCCCTAATTTTTCAGCTTTAGCCAACTTACTTGGTCCCATTTTATCACCACGTATCAAATAATCTGTTTTACTTGAAATAGAAGAAGCGTTTTTACCTCCATGTGACTCAATTAATTTCTTTAGATCATTTCTACTCATCTCAAAAACACCAGAAACCACAATAGACTTTCCTTCTAATACCGCAGATTGTTGTTGATGCTCAGTCTCATCTAACTCAAATTGTAATCCAGCTTTCCTTAAGCGACTTACAATACTCACATTCATTTCATCTTCGAAAAAAGACTTTACGCTTTCTGCTATTCTTCCTCCAATTTCATCAACAGCTACTAACTCTTCTTCTGATGCAGCTATTAAAGCATCAATATTTCTAAAATGTTTGGCTAGTTTTTTTGCTACTGTTTCCCCTACATATCGAATTCCTAACGCAAATAACACTTTTTCAAAAGGAACTTTTTTAGAGTCTTCAAGTCCTTTCAACAAGTTGTTCACAGACTTCTCTGCCATACGTTCTAAAGGCTCTACCTGTTCAAACGTTAAATCATATAAATCTGCACTATTTTTTATTAATCCAGCCTCAAATAGCTGAACTACCGTTTCCACTCCTAACCCATCAATGTTCATCATTTTACGTCCAATAAAATGTTCTATTTTTCCAGTAATTTGAGGTTTACAATTAGAAGAATTTGGACAATAATGCTGTGCTTCACCCTCTACTCGAACTAACTCTGATCCACATTCAGGACAATGGGTAATATAAACCGTTGGCGCAGAATCTACTGGCCGTTTAGAAAGCTCAACTGCGATAATTTTAGGGATAATTTCTCCTCCTTTTTCCACATAAACAGTATCCTTTTCTCTTACATCCAATTTTTCAATTTGATCGGCGTTATGTAGACTCGCTCGTTTAACTGTAGTTCCAGCTAGCTGTACAGGTTCTAAGTTAGCAACAGGCGTTATTGCTCCAGTACGTCCTACTTGATAGGTTATTTCATTTAATACTGTTGAAACGCGTTCTGCCTTAAATTTGTATGCAATGGCCCAACGCGGAGATTTAGAAGTAAACCCCAGTTCTTGTTGCTTATGGTGGTTATTGACTTTAATAACAATTCCATCAATTTCAAAAGGTAATTCCGATCGTTTTTCATCCCAATAGTTGATAAATTTCATGATCCCATCAATTGAATTAACCTTTTTGATATAATTATGAGCTAAAGAAGGGGTTTTAAAGCCCCATTCTTTGACAGAATTAACAGCCTCAAAATGTCCATCAAAGGGATTAGCTTCCGCATAAAATTGATACAATTGACAATCTAGCCCTCTTGATGCTACAACAGAAGAATCTTGCATTTTAATTGTTCCTGAAGCTGTATTTCTTGGATTAGCAAATATAGGTTCCCCAGCAGCTTCACGCTCTTTATTCAATCGGTTAAATGCAGCCAATGGAAAAACAATTTCTCCACGGATATCAAAACTATCCGGATAATCTCCTTCTAATTTCAAAGGAATTGAACGGATAGTTCGAACATTGGCCGTTACATCTTCTCCTTCAATACCATCTCCACGTGTTAAAGCTCTAACTAACTCTCCATTTTCATAAGTAATGCTTATCGCTACCCCATCATATTTCAGCTCGCATACATATTCTATTTCTCCTCCGATTAACTTCTGAACCCTTTCCTCAAACTCTTGAATCTCTTCTTTTGAGTAACTGTTCGCTAAAGAAAGCATTGGAAAACGATGCGCTACCGTTTCAAAATTTTTGGTAATATCTCCTCCTACACGTTTTGTAGGCGAATTAGGTGATGCAAACTCAGGATGTTTTTCTTCTAATTCTTGCAACTCCTTCAACAATAAATCAAAATCATAATCAGAAATTACGGATTCATTTAACACATAGTAATTATAATTATGTTGATTCAGTTCTTGGGTTAAAAATGCTATTCTTTCTTGTAGTTCCATTAATCCTTTTTATTTAGGTCGAAGATGCCCTCTTTTTTCTTGTCGTTCTTTTTATCAAATAAGTTCTTGCGCCATTTGTAAAACACTCCAGCCTTTTTACAAGGTCTACCTAATTTTAATTTAATCATAAAATAAGGAGCATTAAAATTTTCATGCACCAAGTCATTGCGATGAAAAAAATGACGATATCCTACTCCTCCACCCAACCAAACGAATGGAACTGTTTTAAATAAAAAAACACCTCCTACATCTATTACGGGAGCAAAGTCATTAAAATAAGTTTTTGTTTTTGTTGTATTTAACTCCCTATATTTTACATTGATGTTCCCCCCTCCAACACTCAAGGGTAAGGAAAATAACTTTCTTTTTTCTGAAAGTAATATTGGTTCAACGAATAGGTTCACATAATTAATTTGTGCTTCTAAACTAGTACTGGCATTGGGGTAATTAAACGCATCTAACTGATAATCAAATGTAATGTTATTCGCTCGATATACTCCAAAACCTACATTTACTTTACAGCCATATTTATAGCCCACCCTTACTCCTAGTGTATTGACTTTAGTTGGATGAAAAAGTGAACTTTTTCGATCTAAAGATAACAACAACCTTGTTTTCTCTTGCGCTATTCCACTCAAGCCAATAGAAGTAATCAATAACAGTAATAAATATTTAGATTTAAAAAAACACATACACAACAAAGATAAAATTTTTAACAAATTATAACCCTTTTGATTACAATATACATACCAAATTACTGGCTATTTATTATCTTTGCTACAAACTAAAACTACAATGGAAGTAAGAGAATTAGAACCTAAAATCTTGTGGAACAATTTTGAAGATTTAAACGCTGTTCCAAGACCCTCAAAAAAGGAAGAAAGAATTATTAAATATGTGAAAGAGTTTGGTGAACAACTAAAATTAGACACTTATGTTGATCATATTGGTAATGTCATTATAAAAAAACCAGCTACACCTGGAATGGAAGATCGTAAAACGGTAATTTTACAATCTCACATTGATATGGTACACCAAAAAAATGCTGATACTGACTTTGATTTTAATACACAAGGGATTCAATCCTATATTGACAATGATTGGGTAAAAGCAAAAGGAACTACATTAGGAGCTGACAATGGAATTGGGGCTGCGGCAATGCTATCTATTCTTGCAAGTAATGACCTCGAACATCCTGCTATAGAAGCACTTTTCACCATTGATGAAGAAACTGGAATGACCGGCGCTTTCAATTTAGAAACAGGAATACTAGATGGTAAAATCATGTTAAACCTCGATACGGAAGATGATGATGAGTTTTCGATTGGATGTGCAGGGGGAATTGATACCAACACCTCATACGAATACACAACAACGGTTCCTTCAAGTGAAGCTAAAGCTTTTAAAATAAGTATTAGAGGACTAAAAGGTGGGCATTCTGGAATGGATATTCACTTAGAACGCGGGAATGCTAACAAGCTCATGAATCGCCTAATTGCTGACGCTAGTCAATATGGTTTGCAAGTAGCCGAAATTGATGGAGGAAGTTTAAGAAACGCTATTCCTAGAGAATCTTTTGCGGTAATTACTATTGAAGATGAAGCTTTTTTAACTGTTTTTAAGGAAAGAGCTGAAGGAATCAAAAATGAATTCTCTATTGCTGATCCTGATTTAGACATCACTATTGAAGCTACTGATTCTCCTGCTGAAGTAATGGCTATGGGTGATGTTGAAAAAATGACAAACTCCTTAAGAGCTGTTCATAATGGTGTTTATAGAATGAGTATGGCCATTCCAGGATTAGTTGAAACATCTTCTTCTTTGGCAAGGGTCATTGTAAAAGATGGTATTTTTAAAACTCAAAGTTTGCAACGTAGCTCTGTAGATACATCTAAAATGGATATTGCACATACAATTGGTGCAGCATTTAAAAATATGGGAGCTACAGTTGAACACAACGGATCTTACCCGGGATGGTCTCCCAATCCAGATTCTGAGATTTTAGACATCATGGTAAAAAAATACACCACTGCTTTTAATGAAGAACCTAAAGTTGCTGCTTGTCATGCTGGTTTAGAGTGCGGAATATTAGGAGAGCGTTACCCTGGTGTTGATATGATCTCTTTTGGACCAACGATCAAAAACCCACATTCACCAGATGAAAAAGTGAACATTGCTTCTGTTCAAAAATTCTGGGGATTCTTACTTGATATCTTAAAAGATATTCCTAAAAAATAACTTTTTTATACAGTTATATAACCTATCAGAAAAAGTGCATAATTGCACTTTTTCTGTTAATGGAGATAAGAGTTTAAATTGAATACATTATAAAAAATATGATTTAAACGCTAATGAAAACATTCCGAACAATAATTGCTTTTGTTTATGCTCTAATTCCTTTTGGTGTCCTTTGCATGGTAAGTACATGAATACAAGCAAAACCATTAAAACTAAATCCAACACTCAATGGAAGCAACATTCTTACGATATTGGAGTTGGGATGTTAGCCCTGTATTTACAAGGCTAATCTTTTTTACAGAATATGAATAAAATATGGAGCTATATCATCACCAACAAGACCATTAGTCTTTTAAACCTAGTCCTTATACTAGCTCCTTTACTTCCCTATTCATATAGCTTTTCCCCTATTCTATCAGAAAAAACAACACCATGGATAACTAATTTTATCTTTGATCAGATTCCCCATTCCATAGCTTATATAACTCTTATAATTTTGACCATCAGTTTTCAGTTGATAAGAAATATTTTTTGGAAAAAAGCAATTTTAATCCTTAGTATGATCATTGGCTTTATCTTCTTTATTGATGGAGCTTTTACTATCGGTTTCCCTATTCAAGATTATTTACCTGGAATTGGAAATTTATTAATTTTAGCGTTTTTCCCTTTAACTACTTCAGTTTTTATTGTGACTTTGATTTTTGACTCTCCACCCTCTGATAATCACTATAATACTTTACAACTTATGCCTACTTACGACACCATAAAAAAAGGAATTCCTAATACGATAGCTATTCCTCATGAATTAGAATTATTTTGTAATTGGTTAGATCAAAATGGCTACCCAATTAGTGGTTGTTTTGAACTAAGAGCAGATGATGGAGAAACAATGCGTTATTGGCTTGGGATGGAAGGACACTCAGACCGATTTGGGATATTTGGAGCGGGTTCTGATGGTTCATTATATGCTTTTTGGATGGATGATGAGGGCCAACAAAAAATTGTACATTTAGGCTCAGAAGGTGGACAACTATATATCCTGGCAGATAATTTTATTGACTTTTTAAGATTATTAGCTATTGGATATGATGAAATTGGATTTGCAGATTTAAGCAAAACAGTTGAAGAGTGGAATATCTCACAAGGGCTTCCTCCTAATGATGGTATAAACTCTATTTTTCAAAAATGGGTTAAAACCACCTTTAAAACAACTATTCCAATAAAAGGAAATGAAATTGTCTCAATAAATGATACATCATTTAATGATTGGATCAATACTAACCAATCCAATTAAGAATTAGAATCCTCCACAACGTCTCTTATACAACTTCTCCATATTACTTTAAAACAGTTATATTTGCATTGACTACATAGGGAATACTATTTTATTCAATTAAACAGCTAAACTACAACAAATCATAATGAAACAATTTATTTACCTCTTTCTATCCCTTTCAACACTTCATATAATGGCCCAAGAAAACCAAACCTACCAACAACCTCCTAAAGAAATTCTCGAACTAGTAGACGTACCAAGAGCTCCCTATGTATTACTCGATGAACAAAAGGAAAATATGGTATTGGTATATCGAAATGCCTACCAATCTATCGAAGAGTTATCAAAAGAAGAAATGCGCCTTGGTGGACTACGCATCGACCCGCAAACCAATATTGGAAGTCGAGTAAACTATTTTAACAATATTAAGCTTAAAAGAATTAACCAGAACAATGATGCACTAATTCAAGTTAAGGGACTCCCCTCTTCTCCAAAATTGACCAATTTTAGATGGTCTCCCAATCAAACAAAGCTTGCCTTGACCAACACGACTACTGATGGTGTTGAAGTTTGGGTCATTGACATTAAAACAGCTACAGCTTCTAAAATTACTGAAGCCAATATCAATGCTAACCTAAGAAGTTCCATCAATTGGTTTAAAGATGGAAAATCCCTATTAATCAAAGCAATAGCGAGTAACAAACTCCCGTTAATCAATACCAAAACAGCAGTCCCAACAGGACCAATTATTTCTATTAACGAAGGAAAAAAAGCTCAGAATAGAACCTACCAAGATTTATTAAAAAATAAAAATGATGAGCATAACTTTGAACAATTGGCTTTATCTGAACTCTATGTAGTTAACCTAGACGGTACAAAAAAGAAATGGTTGGGCAGTGATTTATATTATGGGATCAATTTTTCTCCTGATGGAAATTATGTACTTGTTACCACTATTGAAAGACCATTTTCATACCTTGTTCCTTATTATAGATTTCCTTCAAAAACAACTGTATATACTAAAGAAGGTAAAAAAGTTGAAACAGTTGTTGAAGTCCCCTTAATAGAAGATCTTCCCAAAGGATTTATGGCTGTTAGAACAGGAAAACGACGTTTTAGCTGGAGAAATGATAAACCAGCGACACTTTATTATGCTGAGGCTCTAGATAAAGGTGATCCGGAAAACAACGTTGAATATAGAGATGAAATTTTTGAATTAGATGCTCCATTTGTACAAAAGGGTAAATCTATACTCAAAACAGTAAACCGATTTAGCTCAATTGAGTGGGGGAATGATAACATAGCTATTGCACATGATTACTGGTGGGATACAAGAAATACTAAATCTTATCTTTTTAACCCATCAGACGCCCAACAACAACCGACTATTCTTTTTGATCGTAACTACCAAGATCGATACAGTGATCCTGGGAATTTTGTTACTGAGAAAAATGCTATGGGAAGTGAAATTTTAGCGATCGTTAATAATACTGTCTTTACCATTGGTGATGGCCATAGTAAAGAAGGACAATACCCATTCCTTGATCAATACAGCTTAAAGACGTTAAAAAAGAAACGAATTTATCAATCTAACTATACCGACAAAATAGAAGATTTAAGAAATTTTGACCCCAAAAAAGGAGAACTTTTAGTACGAATTGAATCTTCTACTGAATATCCTAACTACTTTTTTAGAAATGTTAAAAAAGGACAATTAACTCAATTAACAGCCTTTGAAAATCCATTTAAAAGCTTGCAAGATGTTCATAAGGAAGTCATTCACTACCAACGTGAGGACGGTGTTGAACTTTCTGGCACATTGTATTTACCACTTGGATATGACCAAAACAAAAAGGAAAAAGTTCCTTTAATAATGTGGGCTTATCCTAGAGAATTTAAAGATAAAGCTAGTGCAGGTCAAAATACCAAAAACCCAAATGAATTTACCTACCCTTATTATGGTTCAATGATTTATTGGGTAACTAGAGGATATGCCATTTTAGATGATGCCTCTTTCCCTATTGTTGGAGAAGGAAATAATGAACCTAATGATACGTTTAGAACTCAATTAGTTGCTGATGCAAAGGCTGCAATTGATGCTATTGATAATATGGGCTACATTGACAGAAACCGAGTAGCTGTAGGTGGCCATAGCTATGGTGCTTTTATGGTAGCTAACTTGCTTTCTCACTCTAATTTATTTGCTGCTGGTATTGCAAGAAGCGGGGCTTATAATAGAACATTAACTCCTTTTGGCTTTCAAAGTGAACAAAGAAACTACTGGGAAGCTCCTGAAATTTACAATTCTATGTCTCCTTTTATGCACGCAGATAAAATGAACCAACCTCTATTATTGATTCATGGAGAAGCTGATAATAACTCTGGAACTTACCCAATGCAAAGTGAACGTTACTTTAATGCATTAAAAGGACTAGGTGCTACGGTTAGATTAGTTATTCTTCCTAAGGAGAGCCATGGATACAGTTCTAAAGAGAGTATTCTTCACTTATTGTGGGAGCAAGATCAATGGCTTGAAAAATATGTAAAAAACAAATAACACGGCATTAGCTAATGAAAAAACAAAAGACTGCTTTAGGCTTTATCCTATTTGGACTTGGGGTTATTGGTATTTTATCCATTCTTACAATGGATATTCCTCTACCACCTGAAGCCGAAGCTATTCTTAGTGAATTATTCACTCCTTTTCAAATCAAGTTACTGACATTGATCAATCCAACCATACTTTTAAGCATAGCTGTATTGATAGGTACTGTACTTTATCAAAAAGTAAATTTTAGTGTTCCACTAATAGAGCAAACTTTAGGTATAAAAAAAGAAAAACACCAACTTTTACCCTTTCTTAAATATGGTGCTACAGGAGGAATAATTGCAGGAGTATTGTTAAGTATAATTAGTTGGAGCTTCACCCCTATTTTACCTACTGAATTTATAGAACTAGGAGAAAATCTTCAACCTTCCATAGCCGCTCGCTTTTTATATGGCGGAATCACGGAAGAAATTTTAATGCGCTTTGGACTAATGACCTTAATCACCTGGATCGCATATAAAATTTTTGGCAATAGCCCCATTACATTTTGGATAGGAATCATCATTGCAGCTATAGTTTTTGCTTTAGGTCACTTTCCTATAGCCTATCAGGCAGTTGGCACTCCTTCAGCAGGCTTGTTAACTTATATTCTTATTGGTAATACTACAGGAGGAATAATTTTTGGCTGGTTATACTGGAAAAAAGGATTAGAAAGTGCGATTATAGCCCACATATTTGCACATGTCACGATGTTAGTTTTCGAACTCTTTTAAACCGTTCTTTTTACTCAATTAGATGCCTTTTTTTTCGATAACAGCTTCTAGTTTTTTTGTAGATTCCTCCCAGCTATAAGTTGATTTTACAAAAGAACGTGCTTTTTCTCCTAGTTCTACTCTCCTATCATGACTGGTTAGTAAACTGTTGATCTTTACTGCAAAATCTTCTGCTGTTTCAGCAACTTCCAATTCGAAACTATCTTTAGCTCCTAGTGAATTGTTAACTAAAGAAGTCGTAATGCAAGGGAGCTCCATGGCCATGGCCTCTAATAATTTATTTTGAAGTCCAGTACCTATAAACAAGGGGGCGACAAATATTTTTGCACTAGCATAAGCCTCCCTAATGTCATCTACCCATCCAGAAACAACAACATTTTTATTTGCTAAAGCTTTCACTTCTTTAGCTGGATTTGCCCCAGCAATTTTTAAGGTAATCGTCTCACTTAAAAGAGGCAAAATTTCATTTACTATATACTGAACAGCTGCAACATTAGGAGCATAACTCATATTTCCAACAAAAATCAAATCGAACTTTTTAGCATGAGGCATCGCTTGAAAAAAATCGGTATCTATTCCATTAGTCACAATCGTAATATCATCACGCTTTTGATGATAGATCAACTGCCTTTCCTTTTCAGAGATAATCGAATGCTGATCAAAATAATCATAAATTAAGTGTTCATATTTCAACAAACGTTTAGCTTCCTCTTTAAACAAAGGTTTTAAAATTCCTGAATAAGGAGTCCTTCGATCTATACCTTTAGAAAAAGCATCCATATAATCTAATGTTTTAACAATATGGTGCTCATTTTTCACATATTCAGCTGCTCGTATCAATTGACAAAAAATACGATCAGGTTGATAACTCTGAATCAATTGACTAATTTTCCGGTGTACATTAGCTTGATAAAAGTAGTTGACTTGATAGGGCTTACTCGAAAATAAAGCTTTAAATAAATTAAAATAAATTTTCAGCTTGTTGAGCCTAAATACTTTGACTTCGTGACAAAATGATTTTAAATGATCAATATGCTCTTGATCTGTATGATTATCATCCAAACAACACAACAGGATATTATGACGTTTAGAAAGTTCTTTTAACTGATGATAAACCCTCAACTTATCCCCTTTATCTAAAGGGTATGGAACACGCGAAACAATCACAAACAACTTCATAACACTATCCTTTCAAAGATTGATAAAAATTAACCAACTGATGATTAATAATTTCGTTGTTATATTTTTTCTCTACTAAATCCCTTGCATTTTGGCCGATGTCTTTGATTCTTCTTTTATCTTCTAGTAACCAACTAATTTGCTTAATAAACTCATTCTTTTTATTGGCAATCAATATATTTTCTCTATCCTTATAATCAATTCCCTCTGCTCCTACACTAGTAGATATTACTACTTTTCCTAAAGCCATTCCTTCAATAATTTTAATACGCATTCCTCCAGCAGAAAGTAAAGGCACTAACATAACATCATGCTCTAAAATAAATGCTTTCGCATCTTCTACTTCTCCATGATTAATAATATTTTTCCAATTGGTACTAAACAACCAGTCTGGCATGTTTCTTCCTGCAATATTGAATTTGAGCTGTGGAAAAGCTTCTTGTATTTTAGGCCAAATACTTTCTCCAAACCAAGCGATTCCCTCTAAGTTAGGTTTCCAATCCATAGAACCTAGGTGAAAAAAAGAAATTGTAGCTTTTTCTTTTTGTTCTTGATACTCAAACTGATTGAGTTCTATACCAAAAGGAATCGTAATCACAGGTTTAACGCAACCTAACTTCCTATATTTCTCCCCATCTTCATCTGTTATTGAAGCAATTCCATCTACATCATTTATCACATTCGACTCATATTGCTTTAATTGCTTTGCTAAAATCTTAAGGTATACTTGCTTCGCTTTATTTGAAGTACTATTGGCTAAACGCTCCCAAATCATATATTCCAAATTATGTGAACGAAGTACGAGTTTAGCATCAGAAAAACGCTTGATCGTAGCAATATAAGGAGTCATAAATAAACTTTCTATATGAACGACATCAAATTGTTCTTGCTCAAGTATTTCTCGTAATAAACGATCAAAATCTGTGGAAAAAAAGCGACTAATATTATAAGAATCAGATGTTACTAAACTAGAAAAGGCATCTACGATATTAATTTCTGTATCTACAAATACAGCCTCCATTCTTGTTTTCTTGAAGAAATCTTGATCTATTAGCTCTTTTTTGAAAGGATGTTTAGTAGTACATATTGTAATTAATTTTACAGCTATACCATTATCAATAAAACCTTTGGTAATATTATTCATTGCAATACAACCTCCATCAATAGCTGGTTGTGGGGGTTTATGACATATTTGCAAGACTTTCATACCTTTTTATTCTTTATCTTTTACCTCTTATCTTCTGAAAAAACTTAACGTAAGCATCCATATCAAATAACTTGGAATCATTATTTGCTTTAAAGAATACAAATATAGTAATTGGTGTAAGAATAATGGCACTCAACCACATTCCAACGACTGGAGACAACACTGAGTCTAAAGCCATTTCCTCACCTGCTCTTGTAAAAATGAAGTAAAATAAAAATAAGATGATCCCAATTAATACAGGAATCCCTATCCCTCCTTTTTTAACAATAGCACCTAACGAGCCGCCTAATATCAATAACATCATACAGGCATACGATAAAGTAAACTTTTGGTGCCAACTAATATCTTTTTTCATGATGTATTTTTGAGAGCTTTCATCGAGCGCTACCGGAACTTTTTGACTATTGATTAATCCTCTAGTGATATCAATTGCTCTTAAAATATTCTGTTTTCTTGAAACGCTATCCAACTTTTGAAAGTAATTTTCTGTTGGAACAATTGAATCGTAACTGTAAGTCACCGAATCACTAATCCCTCTGGTTATTGAAAATTTATTTCTAGTAATATGATACTGAGAAGTATTTGTTTTTTGCCTTGCTTCAACAGCAGAATCTCGTAATACTTTTAATTGATCTAGAGAAAGAAAATGCTCATCTTTAGAATAAGTATCTTCACTAGAGCGTTCAAAATCAAATGATTTTAGTTTTATTTTTAACGTAGCTTTTTCAAAGTAATAACGCATAAATGGTAACTCTGAATCTTTCATGGTTTCGGGGTTAAACTCTTGAAAAATAAAACCATCATATAAATCCAAAATCATAAAAGAGCTATTTTTCGGATGCGTTATAGAACCTTTCTTAGCACTAATGATTCTTTTATAATCACGTGGATCTTCTGTATAATTTTGAGAGGTTTTCATCTCAGAGTAATCATAAATCAATAAATCTTCAAAAATACCATCCGCCTTTTTCTTGCCTATTCGGATGTTATAATTTTCCAATTCATCAAAAAAGATTCCCTCTTTAAAAACAATTGCTGCCTTTGTCTGTTGAATATCATAAATCAACACGCGCATTTTAAAATTAGCAATGGGCCAAAGATTATTGGTAAAATAAAAAGCTCCTAATGCAACAAAAATCATGAAGATCATTAATGGTTTCATGATCTTGTATAGCGACAACCCTGAAGCTTTCATTGCTGTAAGCTCATTGTGTTCAGCTAAATTACCTAAGGTCATGATCGAAGCTAGTAGAACGGATAGCGGAAGTGCAATAGGCACCCAATTTGCAGAAGCATAAAACAGTAATTCGAGTACAATATACCATTCTAGCCCTTTCCCCATTAAATCATCAATATAGAGCCACAAAAACTGCATATCCAGAATCACCATCCAGATAAGAAAAACCAAAATAAAAGGTCCGATAAATGCACCTAATACAACTTTAGTTAACTTTTTCAATCGTTTTTGTTTTAAAAAATAAAATCCTGTAGAGTCAACTACAAGATTTTATACAAAAGTAATATAATATTTTCTTATTATATAGGCTAAAAGCGCTTATTCTTGAAAACTAACCACCAATGGCTGATTTTAATTTCTGAATATTGCTTTCCCACAATAACTTAGCCTCATCAATCTCATCTTCTTCTGCAAAATCAGTAACAACTAAAGCTACTTCTTTTGTCAAATCATCGATTTGAATCGCCATTTCAAAATAATACGAAGTATCTTCGTCGTCTTCCCATTGGAAACGTACTTCATTCCCCTTTTTAGACTTTAATAACGTTGCTGAGTCTTCGTCACCATCCCAAAAGAATGTATAAACATCTCCTTTGATATTGACATCATCTGCAAACCATTCAGATAGACCACTAGGGCTAATTAAACAATTAAATATAATATTGGGAGATGACTTTACTAAAGTCTCTATTGTAAATTTCTGTTTTTCCATTAAATATAATTTATCCCTATAAAATTAGGGTTTATCGTAGTCGGCACAATATAAACAAAAAAAAGAGAAATATTAAGTTATCTTTAATACAGCTTTACTTTTTTGCATTTTTTTAACAAAAATGTTAAATTAAACCTTCATCTGCAAAGCTGTAATAGGTTTGATTTGCAATGACTAAATGATCTAATATAGGAATGTCCATGATTTTTCCTGTTTCTACTAATTTATCTGTTAATCGAAGATCTGAAGCACTTGGTTTCAACTGTCCTGATGGATGGTTATGAGCAATAATTAAAGCAGAGGCTAATTTTTCTATGGCTGGTTTAAAAATTAACTTAATGTCTGCAATTGTACCACTTACCCCTCCTTTGCTAATTTGTTTTTTAAACAATACCTTATTGGACCTAGATAAGCCCATCACCCAAAACTCTTCATGAGGTAAATCTTCAAATAAAGGGGTTAGCTGTTCATAGGCATCTTTACTCGACTTTATTGCATACAATACAGGTACTTCTTCGGTTTTTCTCCTTCTTCCCAATTCTAAGGCGGCGGCAATACTTACCGCCTTTGCAGTGCCTACTCCCTTGAATTCCATTAGTCTATCTAATGTCATTTGACCTAGTTCTATGAGACTATTATTGGCGCTTTTTAATATTTTTTTTGATAATTCAACTGCTGTTTCTTCTCTATTTCCAGAACCAATTAGTATAGCAATTAACTCTGCATTGGTTAATGTTTGCCGACCTTTATCTAACAATTTTTCTCTTGGTCTGTCGGCTAGATCCCACTCTGTAATGGAAATCTTTTGTTTGGGGAGGCTTTTTTTCATAAGTTACTAAGTTAAACTTTTTAGGACAAAAAAACATAACTAACTTAAAAACAAGTGGATGGGGCAAGGAAAAGAGAGTTAAGAAAAGAGAATAGAGAAAAGAGAAAAGAGAACAGCAGAGAAGAGAGGTAAGCTACTAAAACAAGAAAATCCAACTGATAGCAGTAGGATTTTCTTGTTTATGAATAAAATGAGTATCGTTAATCAATTACATTTAGTTTCTTACCAACTTTAATAAAAGCATTGATTGCTTTATCTAAGTGTTCTATTTCGTGAGCTGCAGAAATTTGTGTTCTAATTCTAGCTTTTCCTTTAGGAACTACTGGGTAAAAGAACCCAATTGCATATACGCCCTCTTTTAATAATTCATCAGCAAATTGTTGAGATAATGCTGCATCATACAACATAATTGGAACAATTGGAGAATCACCTTTTACAACATCAAATCCAGCTGCAAGGATCTTTTCTTTAAAATATTTAGTATTCGCTTCTAATTTATCTCTTAAAGAAGTATCGGTACTTAAAATATCAAAGACTTTGTTGGCTGCACCTACAATACTTGGTGCTAAAGAATTAGAAAACAAATAAGGACGAGAACGTTGACGTAACATCTCAATAATCTCCTTTTTTCCTGTCGTATATCCTCCCATAGCTCCACCTAAAGCTTTTCCTAAGGTTCCCGTAATAATATCTACACGATCCATTACATTATGATATTCTGGCACTCCCCTACCTGTTTCCCCAATAAAACCGGCTGAGTGACATTCATCTGTCATTACCAATGCTCCATATTTATCTGCTAAATCGCAAATCTCATTCATTTTAGCAATATCTCCATCCATAGAAAACACTCCATCAGTAACAATAATCGTATGACGTTGTGCTTGTGCTTTCTTCAATTGCTCTTCTAAATCTGCCATATCGCTATGTTTATAACGATAACGTTGCGCTTTACATAAACGAACTCCATCAATAATAGAAGCATGATTTAATTCATCTGAAATAATCGCATCTTCTGCTGTAAACAAAGGTTCAAATACCCCTCCATTGGCATCAAAAGCAGCAGCATATAATATGGTATCTTCTGTACCGTAGAATTTTGCAATTCGCTCTTCTAATTCTTTATGTATATCTTGTGTACCGCAAATAAAACGAACAGAAGACATTCCAAAACCATGGGTATCTAGCGCATCTTTTGACGCTTGGATAACTTCTGGATTAGAGGATAAACCTAAATAGTTATTGGCACACATAATTACAACGTCTTCTCCTGTATTTACGTGTACTTCTGCTCCTTGAGGGGTGGTGATTATTCGTTCTGATTTATACAACCCAGCCTCTTTTATCTCGGCTAATTCTTTCTGTAAATGTTCTTTTATTTTTCCGTACATAGTTTAGATTTTAGTTCTAAAGTTGTTTATTGATACGATAAACTCCTTTTGCAACAAATTTAAGGTTTCTTATCTAATGATGTTGTTTAAAATCATAAAATAATTACTTGATGATGGACTAATTATTCAACTCAAAAAACTAAAATGCTGTGAAATACAAGTTGCTGTTAAAATTTACTCCCTCCAACAATATTCTATTACTTCGGTCTGTAGATACTTCTTGGATAGTCTAAAATATTCAGTTGCTCTTTATTCAACTCTCTCAATGCATCTTTTGCTATCCATTGTGCAGCTTTGCTTTTATTTTGAAGAATACGATTGGCACTTTCTATTGCTAACTGATGTAAGTCTTTGTTTCTTTTACCAATACTTCTTAACGCCCAATTTACAGCTTTTTTGACATAAATTCTCTCATCTTCAATAGCTTGTTCGATTACAGGAATAAATGCTTCGATTTGACTATTTGCAGCATTCTTATTGGCAAAACAATACCCCACCATTAAGGTATAACCTGCTCTTTTTTGGAACTCTTCTTCCCTTTTTGTCCATTCAAACACCTTTTGATAAGCAAAGCTGGTTGCCCCTAAAAAGCTCATACAGAAAGAATCGCAAATTTCCCAATTTTCAAACGTACTTACCCATTTTTCGGCAAGCTCCTCTGTTACATTTTTTGGATCATATAACTTCGAACACAACAAACGTCCTTCATAAATGCCTGAATCAAATAACTGAATAGCTAACGCGTCATTTTCTGGACTTTTCTTCCCACATTTTTTAGCCAGTTCTTTTAAATCTTTGTGGTATACTCCTAACGAATTATTGGCTACGACTCCAAACTTTTGTTGTTTAAACTGAACCTTGTCTTGATCTGCTAAACGTTTAAGCTCTGCTATGACTTCTTGATAATTCACAAGGTTATTAATACTGTTTATTCACCAACATTGGAACAAAACTAAATTCTCCAAATTCAGTTTTTTCGATTGTGTTTTCTCCAGTTTTCACAAGTAGCGTCATAATTTGTTTGTCGCCTTCTCCCAAAGGAATAACCATTCTTCCGCCTACTTTTAATTGTTTGACCAATTCTTCTGGAATATGAGGAGCACCACAGGTGATAATGATTCTATCGTAAGGCCCAAAAACATCTTTACCAACAAAACCATCTCCAAAAAATGCTTGAGCCCGATAATTCATATCGTGTAACAAACGCTTGGTCTTAACAAATAATTCTCGTTGTCGCTCTATAGTATATACTTTTGCTCCCATTTCACACAATACCGCAGTTTGATAACCAGACCCTGTACCTATCTCAAGTACTTTGGTCCCCTTAGAAACTTGTAACAAATCTGTTTGAAACGCAACAGTATAGGGCTGAGAAATAGTTTGCCCTGCTCCTATTGGAAAAGCGACATCTTCGTAGGCAAACTTGTTATGAAAAACTTTATCAAAATAAATATGTCGAGGAACTTTACCGATCACCTCTAGTACTTCTTCATTCGTAATCCCTTTCTCTCTAAGTGTTAGCACCAGTTTTTTACGCTGTCCTTGATGTAAAAATGTATCTTCGATATTCATAATAACAAAAATAAGGTACTTTCTAAAAAATTGAAAATCTACATACAATTAGATGCTAACAAACACTTTTGAATAAATTTTATCCCCTTATTAGGCTCCCTCAAAATAGTAAAATGTAATTCCCGCTATGTTTTCAGTTTTAACTAAACGATACCTCGATGATAAGGTATTCAAAATATTATTATTGGGGTGATGATAAGCGCTTTTGTTGTCTATAAATACAACCTTTTCACCAGTTGATTCAACTAATTCTGTAGCATTATATATCGGATAAATTTTATTCTTATTCAAGGGCTTTTTGAAAACACGTTCTGTTTGATAATCATCAAAATAGGTTTGAAAGAGATGTCGATCCCAATAGTATACGATTTCTTTATCAAAAAAAACTGGAGCAAAGTAAATGGTAGCTGCCTCCTCTTTTTGGATTTGTTTGATTTGTTCAGCAACAGGCTTTATTTCTATATGAGTCCCACTATAAAGAGCTTCTTTAGTACTCACCTCAAAGGATAATAACATAGCTAATACTGATACCAACAATAACCATCTAGTCCCCCATTTTTGTTGGTTGTTAAATTGATAAAGTACACTTACAAAACTTAAATATAAAATGGGCAGCAAAAAGTAAAAATAACGATTTAGGAGTATCCCTAATTTAAAAGAAATTATAAATGAGATCCCCAAAGGCAGCCATACAAATAAGTGTAAAATCACTTTATTCTTTTTCTTCTCTTTTGTAATCCCCCATTTGATTAAACCTATTACCATCACCACAATGAATAGCACTGTAACAAGCGGCTTATTCCAGTAATCAACCAAAAGGAAATAAAAAGCATCAATGCCACTAGATGTTTTTACCCAGGTTCCGTTTACTCCAGAATCTAGCATTCGCTTGAACAATACAGGAACAATAGGAGCTCCAATTAACAATAAAGTACCAAGATGTATCAGGTATTTCTTAATTAAATTACGGTAAATGAATAAAACGATTGCTCCTTCCATTACTGGAATCCAATACGCCATATAGTGACTATAGAGTATCAATCCATTTACAACGGTTAACCCTAGCCATGAAGCATTAGGTTGACCTTTATGAATAATATCTAGAAAAAAATAAACAGACCAAGCCACCAAAAAGCCTATTAAACTATAAACTCTTGCTTCATGAGCCAAAAACAATGAAAATGAAGAAAATATAAATAACAAAGCGGTATAAAAACCTGCTTTTTTTCCAATAAATCGCTCTCCAATGTATATAATTGGCAGAACTGTTCCTACATTAAATAATAAACTTAAACTTCGAATCGACAGCTCACTTACTCCAAAAGGTTGAATCCAAAAATGCAATAAAATTTCCCATAAAGGAGGGTTATTCCCTTTAAAAAGCCAGGTTGTAATTTCCTTTACAGAAAGCTGGGCATTATATACAGAAAAACATTCATCTCCTCCAATATCTGTTTCTACAATATTCCATCCTTTAAGTAGACCTGCTAACACTAGCAGTAAGCTACTCCATAACAGTGTTTTATATTTAATTAAAGAACTCATAAAACTGCTTCAATTCCTTCAAGGGAAGCAAAAAGCTCTTCAAAAGAATCGATACATATATATTCATCTTGAACTTCATCAGTATGAAATGATTTTTTCAATACTTCATGAATTTTGAAAGGAATCTTTTCAATATCTGGTCGAACACATCTATTAGACTCTCCATAAGAAGATATAATTCCAGCTCCATATATCGTTGGGTTGTGCTGGTTAATCATTCCAAACTCTATCGTAAACCAATATAAACGCTGTAATTCAGTAACTTTTTCTTTATCGTCTATTACACTACATCCTATTTTTCCAAACTTCTGCATAAACTCAGAAAAGACGGGATTAGAAAGCAAAGGTACATGCCCAAAAATATCATGGAACATATCAGGCTCTTCTAAATAATCTAACTGTTCCATTGTTCTAAGCCAAGTAGAAGAACAAAACTTTTTCTCCGCCAACAATTGAAAAAACTCTTCAACAGGAATCAATCCTGGTACAATTACAATTTCCCAACCTGTTGACTGTTTAAACCATTCATTAATAGCTGCTATACAAGGAATAGACTCAGCATTTAAAACAGGAGACAGTTCATTTAAAGCAAGCTCATATTCTTCTGAGACTTTATCTTTTAGGTTTTTAACTTGTCGGTTAAATAGTGTTTTCCAAACAGTTTTATCTTCGGAAGTATAAGCTTCCATATCTTGTATCATCATCAAACGGTCTTATTTCTTTTTTGCTGCTTCCCAATAAGCATTCATTTCATCTAACGTCATTGAAGAAATTTCCTTTCCTTCTGCTTTAGCCCCCTCTTCCAGGTATTGAAAACGTTGAATAAACTTTTTATTCGTTTTTTCTAGCGCACTTTCAGGGTCAACACCAATAAAACGAGCATAATTAATCAGAGAAAACAATACGTCTCCAAATTCTGCTTCTATTTTTTCTTGACTTCCCTCATTTATCTCAGTATGTAACTCTTTAAACTCTTCTTGTACCTTTTCAAAAACTTGTTCTTTTTGATCCCAATCAAAGCCTACACCTCTAGCCTTTTCTTGAATTCTTGTGGCTTTTACCATAGAAGGTAATGACTTAGGTACTCCAGCTAAAACCGACTTTTTATTCTTTTTAATTTTGATTTTCTCCCAATTAGCTTTGACTTCTTCTTCTGTCTCAGCTACTACATCACCATAAATATGCGGGTGTCTCTCCACTAACTTATCACAAACAGTATTCAAAACATCTGCCACATCAAAAGCTCCTACTTCAGACCCTAATTTTGAGTAAAAAACCATGTGTAACATCAAGTCTCCTATTTCACCTTTGATTTCATCTAGGTTCTTCTCTAGAATTGCATCTGTCAATTCATAAGTCTCTTCTATTGTTAAATAACTTAAACTTTCAAATGTTTGTTTTTTATCCCAAGGACATTTTGCCCTTAAATCTTCCATGATCCCTAAAAGCCTTTCAAATGCTTTTAGTTTATCTTCTATACTGTTGTTTGCTTGCATCCTGTAAAAGTAATGACTTCAATTAAAATGATAGATATTTTAGCATAAAAAAAGCCCTATATAGATAGGGCTTTATAATTAAGGTTAGGTTAAAAACCTAAATCATATCGAATATTACTAAAAGCGCGTAAATTACTCCAGGTAAAATAAAGAACAACCATAATAATACTGAAATTAATGTTTTTGTTGGATCCCAATCTGTATAAATTCCAACAGCAACAAAAGGAAGTATAATTGCCAAAACAATTAACAAGATCATCATGTCATCTGCTAAATTTGAAGCAGTATTTGATGAACTACTAATCATTGAGTCTTTGTTTATTTTTGATTTTACCTTAGCCATTTTCTTCGCTAACTTTTCTACAGTTTTATGTTCCTTTACAGGTTCTTCTTTCTGAGATGTTGTTGATTTCACATTAGTCTCAGCGACCTCTTCTACTACAGAATTAACAGGGGCAGTTTTGGATACTACTGCTTCTTTTGGTGTTTTTATTTGAACTTCAATTGGCTCAACGCTGTTTTCTGAAGCTTGGTTCAACACCAATTCTTCTTGCTGTTCCTT
The DNA here is from genome assembly GCA_025210295.1 of Flavobacteriales bacterium. Classification (NCBI taxonomy): domain Bacteria; kingdom Pseudomonadati; phylum Bacteroidota; class Flavobacteriia; order Flavobacteriales; species Flavobacteriales bacterium. The sequence goes on from JAOASC010000020.1 coordinate 95,360, forward strand.
TCCTTGAACCTTGTGATTTTTCTTTATGGATTTATGAAAACCTTTATTGTATTTTCTTTTTTGTAAAAAACCACTTGTTACTACACTTTCAGATGTACTACAAGAAGAAAATATTAAAGCGAAAACTGCCACTAATGTGAACAGTAAAGATGATTTTGTAATGATTTGTTTCATGATTTTTATATTTTTTTCAAAATTAAATATTTTATCTCTAACTGTTACTCTTTAACTATTTCTGTTGTTAACACTAATCTTTTAATTTTTGGAAAAGCATTCGCAAAAATAGTTGCTGATTTAACTTGTTTTCCTTCTAAATGCTTCGTGTCTAATTCCATTGTAAAAATAGCTTGACCTCCTGGCTGAATGCTTTTTGTGTCAATTGAAATCTTTGTACAACTACAAACTGTTTCCATTCCAACAATTTCTAATGGAGCATTTCCTGTATTTTTGATGATAAATTCATGTTTTAAAACTTCTCCTTGTTTCACTTTACCAAAATCATACGTCCCAGTACCAACTGTTAAAGCTGCATAAGCTCCTTTTCGTTCAGCAAAAGTAACTGACTGAATTTCTATTTTACGCTCTAAAGCAGCACCTTTACTATAAACAGAATTACGTTGATCATTATAGTTATCACTTATCGCATTACTAGCAGTATATTCTCCAAATGGTATTTTTACAAAAGAAAGTGTTCCTCCATCTGGTGCAGTAGCATCTAAATATGGGATAAACTCTCCTTTATTGTATTCTCTGAGGTAGTTAATTAAACTTGAAATTCGTCGTTTAGTTAAATTCACATTATACGCTGTTTTTGCTAGAGGACTTGCAAACCCTTTTATTGTTATTTCAATCTTTTGTCCCTTTTTTAATTCTGCCAGAAGCAAATTCGTAAATAAATTTAAATCAGATACACCTTTATCAACATAATGCTTAAATAGATTATCTATATCCAACTCTGCTTCCAATGCTTGCTCATCTTTTAACCCCTTAGCATATTCTGTTTTATACTTAGGGTGTAGTGAAGTATAAGCATCATAGGTTGTTAGATAATTTAAAGCGACAACAGTATCCATACTTCTAGGCCCAGGTCTATCGTTATGGAAATAGAGCGTTACAGGCAAGTATTTATTCAAATCATCCAGTGTTACAATCTCTTGATTTTCAGCTATCTTTTCTTCATTTAGAATTTTCACTTCATAAATATCATTACAACATGTTGGTCCTTTTTGATAATAGCTTCCCAATCTATTTGAGGTTAAATACCCTACTCTTTCATTATCTTTCTCTGGATAAATAGTGTAATACAAGTCATTCCATTGCGTATTTATTGGAGCTAATAAATTTTCTGGTTTAGTTAAGTTCTCTGGTGTACCTTTAGATTTAAAGACATCAAAACCTCCTTTTCCAAAATGCCAATTTGAACTAAAATATAATACTCGATCTACTGTATCATAAAACGGTGTCACTTCATTATCAATAGAATTGACTAATTTACCTGCATTAATAGGCTTAGAATAGGTATTCCCATCTAATATTTTTGAATACCAAATATCCAATTTTCCATATCCTCCTTTTCGATTGGACACAAAAAATAAATACTCTTGTCCATCAATTTCACAAAAATTAGGTTGCGTAGTCGTTGTACCCTTGGCATTTATTCGCTCTGGCAATTCAGTAGGAACGCTCCATTTTCCATTGGTTAACTTGGTATAAACTAACTTACATTGATTAAGACTATCGCATTGCGTAAAAAATAAAATCCCCTTAGCTGCATTAAAAGAACTGTTGGCATTATGTAATTGGGGGGAATTAATACTTTCTGCTATTAATTTCGATGTTTTTACAGAACTATCATTAAGCTCAGCTTCATATTGTTTTACCCTATACCAATCATCATGAACCTCCAATTCTCCCGCTTTCTTATTCGCTCTAAGACTACTAAAGAAAAGTTTATCTGTAACTTTATTTGCTGCAAACTCCGAATCTGTTGTATTCACATGCTCACCAATATTACTCACATAAACATTTTCTGTTGAATCATTCTTGATCCGATTAGCATAATTACAGGATAAGCCTTCTTGCCTTGCTTTTTGGTATTCATATCCTTTTTTATTTCTACTATACTTTGATTTAACCTTCTTCCATGTTTTAGATGCTGTTCTATATGCTGCATTGTACTTTTGCATAGACGCTAGCCAAAAGGATGCGTCTTTGTATATTCTTCCTCCTTTGTCTTTATCCCAAACTTTTTCGTAATAATATGCAGCTTTAGTATAATTATTATACTTCCTCAAAGCTTCAGCATATTTGTATAGTAAATCGATCTTGGAAGAATCAATTTCCATAGCTTGTTTGTAGTAAATTGATGCGCCATAATAATCACCAGCTTCAGCATTGATATCTGCATAGTCAATCAACTGTTTATAGCTTTGAGCAGAGGTAAACAACGCTCCACAACTTATCATTATGACTAATATATACCGCATTAATTTATTACCTTTTTAACAAGACTATCAGCAACAATATGAACTAATTCCTCAATAGTCGATAGCTCAAATGCCTCTTTACTTTCTTTGCTATATGTTTCCGAATAAACAGACTTATTTGTTTCTTGAACAACCTGATAATCAACTTTTATTTCAGTTACATTTAGTGGTGGGCCATTCACATGGATTTTAAACTCTTTAAATGTTAATTGTTTAATTATTAGTAACTGCTTTGCTGCTGACTTTTCTTTAAAGTTATACCCTTTTTGTAGGAGTTTCTCTTCTACCCTTTCATTTAAAACTTGTACAACAGTTTTCATATTATCGTTATTTAACAATATGATATCCTCTTCGAAAGAAGCATTCACTACTGAATAATCTAGGTCAAAAAAAACAGTTTTTTCGGCTGTGGTGGTTTCTGTTTTAGTTGTCGAACAACTAATTAAACCAATTATTAGTAGGAAAAATAAATAACGCATAGTCAAATATAATATATTCTTTGCTTCAATCTATATCACACAATTATTTAAAGTTAAATAAACTAATTAACGTAAGTGCTATCAAACTGCAATGACTTTATAAACAAAAAAAGCGATACCTATTACAGTATCGCTTTCCCATTTTCTTTCTTCTTTCTTTATTAAAGAACCTCTATACTATTAATTTTATCTCCTTGACGAATATCATCAATAACATCTACTCCTTCTACGACTTTACCAAAACAAGTATGGTTTCTATCTAAATGAGCAGTATTGGTTCTACTATGGCAAATAAAGAATTGTGAACCTCCAGTATTTCTACCAGCATGTGCCATAGACAAAACACCTCTATCATGGTATTGGTTATCTCCATCTAATTCACAATCGATCGAATAACCAGGCCCACCAGCTCCAGTTCCATTAGGACATCCTCCTTGGATTACAAAATCCGGTATTACTCTGTGAAAATTCAATCCATTATAATACCCTTTTTCGGCTAATGTGATAAAGTTCTCTACTGTTTTTGGAGCATCATTTTCGTAAAACTCTACGGTCATGTCTCCTTTTTCTGTATGTATAATTGCTTTTTTCATGCGTTATTTATTTAAATGGTTCTTCTGATTGTAAAGGTAAAAAGTTTTTACCTATTCCTAAGAATTTATAGGGTTCTTGTTTATCTAATTTTACTTCATAAATAGAAAACAAATAATAGTCTTCTTTACTGGTCAACTCTTTTGTTAACTTTCCTCCCACTTCAGCAGCTAAATCCCCTAATATATTTTTTATTTTAGACGATTCATTTTTACCTCCTTTTACCCTTGTCGCAATATATTCTTCAGAATAAACTTTAAACTCTTCTTCAGTTGGATTGGTAAAGAATAAAGCTACTGCAACAACTATAATGAATAATAAAAATTTTTTCATGTCAACAAATTTGGGCACAAAAATAAAAAAAACCGCAACTTAAATTGCGGTTTTCTCTAATAATTATAGCTATAATTCTTATGCCTTTACTTCTCCTTTAATTCTAATTATTTTGGTTGGTGCATTTACAGCATTCGATTTAATGGTCACTGACTTATTAATTACACCTACTCTTTTGGTATCGTATGTTACCTTTAATTTGGCTGAAGCTCCTGGCGCAATTGGTTCTCTTGGCCATTCTGGCACTGTACATCCACATGATCCAACACATTCTGATATTAATAACGGTACCGAACCGGTATTTTTAAATACAAAATCATATGTCCCGTCTCCATGTTGTTGGATGACTCCATAATCGTGTGTTTCTGTTTCAAATGAAATTTCAGCACCTCCAATAGCTTGAGCATTTACATTGACAAATAAAGCTGCTAAAAAAAAGAGGGTGAAAACTGCTACTACTTTTTTCATGATACTTATGTTTTTTAGATTAGACTACTCAAAGATACAGGAGTTAAGTGCTTTTCGTTCTTTTTTAACTTTACAATAACATACCTTAACAATTTTAAACATAAGGCACAAAAAAAGCCATTTCAATTGAAATGGCTTTTTAATATTGATCGTAACACTTTTTAGTGTTGAACTGGTCCCTCAGTTGGTTTAATTGGTGTAGCAGTATTATCTGGTGCTAAAACCTCTCCTTTAATTCTAATAATTTTAGTTGGAGCATTTACAGCATTAGACTGGATCGTAACTGATTTGTTTATTGCTCCAATTCTTTTAGTATCATACTTTACTTTAATTGTAGCAGAAGCTCCTGGAGCGATAGGCTCTCTTGGCCAAGTAGGAACAGTACATCCACAAGAACCTCTAGAGTTTGAAATTAACAAAGGCTCTGTCCCTGTGTTTTTAAACGTAAACTCGCACTCACCATTAGCGTGTTGCTTAATTTTACCATAATCATGAGTTTCTTTCTCAAAAGTAATCTCTGCTCCACCTATTTTTGCTGGAGTAGCATCTTGTGCATTAGCAGTAAAAAGAACTACTGCTAAAAATAGCATCCCAAAAGTTAATAACGCTTTTTTCATAATTTTAAATTGTTTTTGTTTCTACTTTACTGTACAAATATAAAAAATGTTTTCAATTCATAAACACTTTAACATATCTATAACAGCCGTAATGGTTAAATAATTATTCTGTTTAAGGAATTTTAACAAACTCTGTGCCAATACTATTTTCCTTTATAGACTGGTTTTCTTTTTTCAAAGAAAGCTGTTAAGCTTTCTTTATGATCATAAGTTTTCGCTGCTTTGGCTTGCAATTCTTTTTCTAGCCCTAATTGTTCTTCTAAACTATTTTCAAAAGTAGCATTTAATGCTTGTTTAGTTAATGCCAGTCCAACTGTTGGCCTACTCGCTAGTTTTTTAGCAAAATCAAAAACAGTCTGTTCCAACTCTGCATCAGGAACCACATTATAAATCATTCCTAAGTCTTTGGCTTCTTGAGCAGACACTTTATTCCCAAGAAACATCATAGCTGTAGCTCTCTGCATACCTATCAAACGAGGCAAAGTATAGGTACCTCCACTATCGGGAACTAATCCTATATTACTAAACGACTGAATAAAAGTAGAAGACTCAGATGCAAATGTTATATCACACACTAATGCTAAATTAGCTCCAGCTCCAGCTGCAATTCCATTTACCCCACCAATTACAGGCTTTTCCAATGCTCTAATTAACTTCACAATCGGATTATAGGTATGATCCACTATTTCTTCAATAGATGGTCCCCCTTCTCGCGTTGCTTCTTCCAAATCTTGCCCAGCACAGAACCCTCTCCCACTTCCTGTAAAAACGACTGCTCTTATGGCTTCATCTTTACATTTATTTAAAGCATCTATCACATCATCTGCCATTTCAAAATTAAAGCTATTCAACACTTTTTCTCTGTTTAGCGTTATGACAGCAACACTATCTTTTATCTCAAATTTAATATTCTCGTACATTTTCTCGTTTTTCCCAAAACTAATAAATATTTCGGTAATCCACTTCTTTAAAGTAATCTTCCATAAAAAGTATTTGGTTACGCTGACTTTTATCAGTACAACAATACTTTAAATTGCCTAAATTCATACACTATAAAAGTATGGCCCATGGAAAATTTCATCACATTAGACAGTAATAATATTGCTCAAGAACATATCTGTTGTGCGATATCAGATAAAAAATGTACAACGAGTTATCAAGCTAAAAAGGATTGGCTAAAACAAGAATTCTCCAATGGCTATGTTTTTAGAAGAATTGATGCTCGAGCAAAGGTTTTCATTGAATATGGGCCAGCTGAAAACGCCTGGTTACCAATCGAAGCTCCTAACTTTCTTAATATTAATTGTTTTTGGGTTTCAGGAAAATATAAAAAGAATGGGTATGGAAAACAACTGTTAGCATTTGCTATTCAAGATGCGCTAGATCAAGGTAAAAATGGTTTAGTAACGGTTGTAGGAACTAAAAAATATCATTTTATGAGTGATACAAAGTGGTTGCTAAAACAAGGCTTTAAAACCATAGATCAAACAGCTGATGGTTTTAGTTTATTAGTTAAGGATTTATCAGAATATACCACACAACCCCAATTTAAAGCTTGTGCCAAAAACAGTATCCCCGCCAAAAACAAAGGTATAGTGGTTTATTATTCTAACCGTTGTCCTTTTTCTGAGTTTCATGCGAAACATTCTTTATTAGAGACAGCAGAGAAGAGAAATATTCCTGTTGAGATTATTAAACTAAGTACAATGGAACAGGCTCAGAACTCCCCTACTCCTGCTACTATTTTTAGTTTATTTTTAGACGGGAAATTTATCACCACAGACATTAGTGTATGTATGGATAGTCGCTATGATAAAATCTTAGCTAAAGTAAAAAAATAATGCCACACATTCTATCCTCTTCTCATTAACGTGATTTCAATATAAATGCTCTTCAATAAAAAAGGCCCAACGTAATGTTGAGCCTTTTTGAATCGTTTTTTTATTTCTTAAAACTTATCCATTACTGTAGTAGTAACTCCAGTAGCAGAGAAACCACCATCGTGGAATAAGTTCTGCATCGTAACATATTTTGTTAAATCAGAGAACATCGCTACACAATAGTTAGCGCAATCAACCGCACCTGCATTACCTAATGGACTCATGCTATCAGAATAATTGATAAATTGATCAAAACCTGAAACTCCACTTCCTGCAGTTGTTACAGTAGGAGATTGTGAAATGGTATTTACTCTTACTTTTTTCTTTAATCCATAGTGATAACCAAAGCTTCTTGAAATAGATTCTAACAATGATTTCGCATCAGCCATATCATTATAATCAGGGAATATTCTTTGTGCTGCGATATATGTTAACGCTACAACTGACCCCCACTCACTAATAGCATCATGTTTCATTGCTACAGCTAAGGTTTTATGTAATGAAGTTGCTGAAACATCCATACTCGTTTTATACCATTCGTAGTTTAAATCTGTATAATGCTTTTTCTTTCTGACGTTAGGAGACATCCCAATAGAATGTAAAATAAAATCAATTTTACCTCCTAAAATTTCTTGTGCCTTTAAAATTAAGTTTTCTAAATCTTCAACTTTAGTAGCATCAGCTGGAATAATTTGTGAATTTGTTGCTTCTGCCAATTTGTTGATCTCTCCCATTCGCATTGCAATAGGTGCATTGGTTAAAACAAATTCAGCTCCTTGTTCATGTGCTTGCTCAGCAACTTTCCAAGCAATCGACATTTCGTTTAATGCGCCAAAGATAATTCCTCTTTTTCCTTTTAATAATCCGTTCCCCATATTGTAGTTGGTTTTAGTTCTTTTGGGTGCAAATATATTTATTTATTAAGATTATTAATAAAATCTGTTAATTTAATATGAATAGTAACTAATATTACACAACCAATTCTAAAGTAATTTGTATTTTTGTATTGGATTTAATTACAAACAAATAGTTAATCGTATGAAATTAGTATTGTTTACAGTTGGGCTTTTAGCTTTGGGATTTGCAGGAATTGCTATTAAAATATGGGCTAAAAAGGATGGTGAATTTGCTGGAACATGTGCAAATAGTAGTCCTATTTTGAATGATAATAACGAGTCGACTTGCACAGTTTGTGGTGCAAGACCTGATGAAAGGTGTAAAAATTAATTTTTTTACTCTCAAAAAAGAGAAGTTCAGACAACTTTTGGCATAGTTTTTTCGTTTATACTGTAAGAACCAAAACCTTACGAATTATGTCAAGAATAGAAAAAATAGCTTTTATTAGTAGCTTTTGGTCTTTGTTGCAGATTAAAGTTAAAGACCATTTATCTCAGTTTTTAGATTCAGATTTGGATTTGCTTATTCAACAAATCTTAGAAAAAATAAAAAATACAGAAAACCCTAATCCTCTATTACATGTCTTTCACATGCCTGTATTTTTAAATTAATTGCAGCATCAATTACTAATTTTTCACGATTTTCTTTACAACATTATTATACCTTGTCATAATCCTAAGATAATATATGCCTATAGGATATAATGATAAGTCAAATGCTTGAGATAGGTTTATTTCTCTAGCTTCAAGAATTCTACCTGTACCATCTATTAATTGAACGTTTATTTCATCAGAGATTGTTGCTGATATATTTTTTAGATAAATCCAACTTGTAGAGGGATTGGGATAAGTTACAATATTATTGAGTAATGCTTTTTCATGACCAAAGTTTGTAAAGGTATTCAAATCTTCATAATATTCATTGACGATCCCCGCATCGTGTATAATAATCGTATTCTCATCGTATTTTTCTTCTGCTGAGTTAGACCAATTATAACTTCCAGTAATCACCAGCGGGTTGGAATTAGAATCTAATGCATCAACAAATGCATATTTATTATGCATATCATCTTTTCTGTTAAACTTTAACAGTGCTACGCCTCCATTTTCAAGGTTATTATCTTCCGATCCATAATAACTTTTATTATCAATTACTCCATAAACATCTACTCCATCATTATTCCGTTTTAATAATGTTTGAGCAAACAAGTCTCTTGTAAATGTAAATAACGCAAAACCTAAATCGTTGTCTGCTGTTTTTAATTGATCGTTTATTGCTTGTTCTACATGGTCAGAAGGAGAAAAGTATAATTCAACTGCTTTTCCTCCAATGTTAAAAAAATGAGGGGTATTGTCCGTCTTATCTATTCCAAATTTGCTATTACTTGTAGGTGTATGGCCTGTACTTCCCCACATTTCGTTAAATTCTAACGTATAAGCTTTCCCTAAGGCCTGATCCTGAATTATCAATAGGTTGTTAGAGTCTTCTTCTAAGTTATTTTCTGTAAAATTGGCTGAGGTTATTAAAACTTTACACGTTGTTTCAGAACCTACATCTACTACAATAAATTTGTTGTGCATTTGACCTTTAGGTTCCTCACGTTTGAGTGTGGCAATGTTTTCATCTAAATTTTTAGGAAAATCTCCTAAGCTGCTACTTCCTGCAATAAATCGAACAACGACACCTCTATTGTTGGCCTCATTGATTGCGGCTCCTATCTTTTTACTTTTTGTATAAAAGACACAAAGGTCTAATGTTACTTCAGCCGCATTGATGATCTCAATAATTTTATTTTCAAAATTGGTATATTTTGCATCAGCAATAGCTGAAAAATCATTATTGGGTTGATGGTTAAAGAAAACTTCTATACTTCCTGTAGAATTGGATTGAGTCGAAAACAGCCCTATTTCAGTAGTTCCCGCTGAAGCTATTCCTTTTACATAGTAAAAAGTTGCTGGATCTAAGTTGAGCATACTATTGCCCGTAATTATTCCTAATTCCAGATCTTTAGTTGTTCCATACTCCAAGTTGGTTAATGGCCCTATAGTTGTAGAAAAAGAAATACTATTAGGAGTGATTAACGTAGGAACAAGCTTTTGACTATATAAAGTCGTCCAAGCACTCCAAAGGTATATTGTATATAAAATGCGTCTTTTCATCTAAAATAATACACTAGAACGGTAATCTTTTAATAAAGGTATATCAAATGACGAATTTTTATTTATTGTTGAAATGAGTTGATTATTGAATGGTACAACATCTTCTCTCGACTCACCAGGAACATGTGCATAAAACCATACATCTGTAATTCCTTGATTCGTCAAATCTATTATTCTCTTTGCCCAGTTATTGATTCTGATTTCATCAATGGATGTCCCCACATTTCCAACAAAACGAACAAATAAATGTTGATTGACCACTCTAAAATGTAGGACGTCTCTTCTACCAGGAGTATCGGTTAAAACTGGGATAATATTATTTTCTAAAAATAATTGATGCCATTCATTTTTAATGGATTCAGATTCAAACCACTCAGGCGCTCTTAACTCAATGGCAACAGCTATATCTCGAGGAATATATTTTACAAATTCTTCTAAGACAGAAAATTTATCTGGCCTAAAGTAATTTGCCATTACAGCGAATGCTACTCCATTTTTATCACCAATTAAATCTAATGCTACTAAAAAACGTTCTAATTGTTCTTTTGCAGCATCTTCCATGATGTTTTTACGATGTGTGATCACTTGGGGAAACTTCATTGAAAAAGTAAAATCATCTGGTGTTTCATCTAACCATTTTAGAATCGTTGACTCCTTAGGAGTTCCATATCTCGTTGCATTAACCTCAATACTATTAAATTGCTCTGAATATGCTTTCAGAAAGTTTTTTATTGGAGTTTTGGGAGGATATAAGGTCCCTTTATAGTTTTTATCAGACCAAACTGGAGCCCCAAAATGAAAACGAACTGTTTCTTTTGAGGATAGTGTACTCAATACCTTTTCCGTTAATTCAGGGATTGGTTCAAAAGTAAAATCAATTCCTGTTTTATCTTCAATATTTCCAAACTTCATGTTACTAAATTAGTACAATTAATTAAAACAAAAAAAGCCAACACAATAAGTGTTGGCTTAAAATTATTTATTTAACTCTGCCTAAATTATGCTTCTACCAGGCTAAATTGGTAGCTCTCCATAATTTGGTTACACAATAACTTTTTACAAGCTTCATCTACCTTTTGCTCAGCAATTTCTTTAGAATCGGCATCAACTTTTAAGGTGATGTGCTTCCCTATTCTAACGTTACTGATTTCATTTAAACCTACATTCCCCATATTTTGAGAAACAGCTTTTCCTTGAGGATCTAATAAAGCCTCTAAAGGCATGATGTCGATTTCTGCTTTGAATGTCATTCTATTTGTTTTTTGTTCGAGTTATTGATAATTGAAATAATGATATACAAAAGTATAATAATTGGAATAGAAATGTATACGATTTTAAGGAAAATAGTTAGGATAATTGTAATTATCGTCATCCCAATAAAAGTATAACGTATTTCATTGTTTTTCCATCCAAATGTTTTAAATTTTAATGCCAGCAGTTCTATGTTGGCATTGAGTAACCAGCTAAAAATTAGGATCAACAAAATCAATATTGAGCCTAAATATAAAGGAGGTAATGAATTTTTAATATATTCCATATAAATCAATGGAATGGCTATAAAAAAAAGAGAGTTAGCAGGTGTTGGGACACCAATAAACTTATCTGATTGATTTTCATCTACATTAAATTTGGCTAAACGTACTGCTGAAGCCAATGGAATAACAAATGCTATATAAGGTATATATTCCGCTAAGAGTACTTGAGCATCATATTGTTTAAAAATGATATTCAGTAGGGTAAACATTATCACACCTGGAGCGACTCCAAAAGTCACCATATCTGATAAAGAATCTAACTGTTTCCCTATTTCGTTACTCACTTTTAATAATCGCGCTGCAAAACCATCGAAAAAATCAAATATAGCTCCTAAGACTACCAACCCAGCGGCTAAAAAAAACTCCCCCTCAAAACCTGATTTAACGGCTAATATCCCGCAAAAAAGGTTACTTAATGTTAACAAATTGGGTATATGTCTTTTTATATTCATTACTACAAAAAAACAAAATAATTACTCGTTAGGATTGCAATTTTTAATAACTTTTCTTTTTGGTGATAACTACTCTCTTTTTATACTCCATTAAATGTTAATTTTGTACTAAATTAGAGTTAGAAAAACAATTTTAGATGACGAAAGGAGATTTTGTATTAATTAACGGAGAATTTTTTGAAACCTCTTCACCTTATTTAAAGGAGAATCGATCTTTTATGTATGGTGATGGATTATTTGAATCCATCCGTGTAATTAATGGTATTCCATTTAACCTTGAAAATCATATTTTAAGAATGTTAGAAGGTGCTAAGATTCTTGGTATCAAAACTCCTCCTCATTACACAACAGAATATTTCAACACACAAATTAAACATTTGTTGGATAAAAATAGTATTAAAGCTGGTGGACGCGTTCGTTTAAGTGTATTTAGAAATGATGGCGGTTATTATAAAGCGATCAATAATACGAGTTCTTATTTAATTACCGCAGATCTATTACCTCATAATTTATACAAAATGAATGAGGAAGGGTTGTTGATTGATGTCTATGATGCGATTAACAAACACAAAAACATTTTGTCAAATTTCAAAACTTCTAATGCGTTACATTCAATCATGGCTGGTAATTATGCCAATGATAATCAATTAGATGATTGTTTTATTGTCAATAGCAAAAGACATATTATTGAAGCTATTTCTTCTAACATCTTTTTAGTTTCTAATGGTGTATTATATACGCCTCCTTTAGCTGATGGGTGTATTGGGGGAACTATGAGAATGCATGTGATTAATACAGCCTTAAAAAACAGGTATAAAGTATATGAAACATCTTTATTGCCTCAAAATTTGATGGTTGCTGATGAAATCTTTTTAACCAATGCCATCCAAGGAATACAATGGGTAGGAGGTTATAAATCTAAACGTTATTTTAATAATGTTAGTAAAGAACTATTAAACTTAATCAATCAAGAAGAGGCTAATTTAAAGATGGATTTAAAGGAAAGTTAGCAATTAATTGAAATTTTCCTCCTTTAGAAGCTAAAATGTTTTTCCAGTAAGTTTCATCATTTCTTTCCATAACATCGATGATGTCAAATTGAGAAACAATCCAAGAATCTTTGGCTATTTCATCTTCCAGTTGTCCAGAAGACCAACCTGAATAACCTAAAAAGAATTGTATTTGATGGTTTCCAATTAAACCGGTATTGATTAATGTAGTGATTTGATCAAAGTTTCCTCCTGTATACAATCCTTTCTTTACTTCTACACTCCCCTCTATTTCTTTCCCTAAAGTATGCATATAATAAAGGTTATTAGGACTTACTGGTCCACCTAACCCTACCTTAAAGTCATCAGATTTTATTGCAGGAATTAGCTCTGTTAATTTTACATCCAATGTATTATTTACAACATATCCGAAAGACCCTTTATCGTTATGCTCACACAAACAAATAACAGATCGTTGAAAGTATTTATCTTCATTAAAAGGTTCTGAGATTAAAACAAGGCCTTTTTCAGGAGACAAAGTGTTTAATTTAGCTATATCAAATATCTCTTTCATAAATTTAGGACAACTAAAGTAAGCATTTTTTATAGAACCTCTTCACTTTTAGTTCACATTAAAGTAATCTTATTTTTCTTTTCAATTGGGATTTCCTTTAACTTTACAAAAAAAAATAATGCCAAAGAAAATAGAAATAGAACAAATCCTCATATTAGTAATTTCTTTTATCCTTTTGGTTTCTGGTTTAGGAAAACTTTTTGGAGAAGGGAAACTATTAGGAGGAATTGCTGCCTTTGATTTAAGAATGATAGAAGATGGTTTTGGGAACTGGATGAGCACTCCTATTTTTAACCGAATTTTTGTCGCTCTCGAAATCAATGTGGGGATTTTAATGCTCACAAAGTGGGTCAAGCGAAGCTGGTTATATTATATGCTCGTTGCCTTAACTATTTTGTATGTTATAGACGTTATTCTAGGTTGGAATAATCGCCTTTCTATTGACAACAACCTCCTTTTTCTATTTAATCGTTTCTTGACTTTAACTACTCTCCCTTTCCTTATTATTAGTTTATTTTTACTCAAAAAGAAAAAAAACAATTACAACTCATGGCTTAGCCTTGTAGTTATCGTACCATTTGTTGCTTTGCCTTTTATCATTAACCCTATTTTTATTGAAGACATGGAGAGTAAAAGCATTCAATATGAAGCTGTTGATGAAAATTGGGAAATTATAGCTTCTAAGTTTCAAGAAAAAGCAATAAACATTAATGAAGGAGCTTATTTAATTGCTTTTTTTAGCACTAACTGTAAGCATTGCAACGAATTAGCTCAAGTTATAGGCGTCTCTAAAAGAGGCTTTAAATCAAGCAGAAAAATTTTAATGGTCTTTCCCGGAAATGAAGAAGATACTCAAGCATTTATCCAACGTAATAAAGCCGATTTCGATTATATTAGGGTTACACCAGATCAATTTACCAAAGCTGCTGGCTTCTCTTTCCCCTCCTTATTTTCTTTGAAAAATGGTAAAGTTGTAAAACATTGGACAGGGAATAACTTTAGCTTTAAAGTTAGAGATGAAGAGATTTGATAATGAGATAATGAGATGATTAGCTAATGTGATAATTAGATGATGGGAGCATTATTTAATTAGAAAATAGAGTAAAGAATAAAGACAATTAGATAATGAGCTGATGAGAGAATTAGCTGATGAGATGATGGAAAAATAGCAAAGAAGAAAATACAATCTATTAACTCATTGCAGCACTAACCCAGTCAGTTCGAGTGCCGACAAAGGAGGCGTATCGAGAACTAGACGACCTATTTAACTAGAAAATAGAATAGAGAACAGAGACAATTAGATGATGGGATAATAAGCTAATTAGATGATAGGAAAATAGTAAAGAAGAAGATCCAATCCATTAACTCATTGCAGCATCAAATAGATTAAGGTTGTTTAATCAGTTGTTAAGGTAAAACAATGATATGAAGCTATTTTGGATCTATCCAACGGGGTATTTTACTCCTCGCTCTGGGTTAAACAACTTTCTGGAGGGGCTCACTAACGTAGCCGTTCGGGTTAAATTTATGGTGGATTAGGTTATTAGACCCATAGTGATGAAAACATAACCTCACAAGACCATTAAATAACGCCAACAGACCATTCTTCCTATTGCTTTTAACGTAATATCTTCCCAAAAACGAGTAATAACAATCCTTTAAACTGGTTTGAATTATAGATTATTAACTAGAGTAAATAAAACATTGTTCGTTACACCACCTACCCTACACAACAAAGAAGAGAGAAAAGAGAAGAAGAGAGAAAATAGCAAAGAACAGAGACAATTAGATAATTAGCTAATGTGATAATTAGATGATGGGAAAATAGTAAAGATGAAGATTCAACCCATTACAGCATTAATCCAGTCAGTTCGAGTGCCGACAAAGGAGGTGTATCGAGAACTAAACGACCTATTTAACTAGAAAATAGAATAGAGAACAGAGACAATTAGATAATGAGCTAATGTGATAATTAGATGATGGAAAAATAGTAAAGATGAAGATTCAATCTATTAACTCATTACAGCATTAGCTAATTCGCTAATTATCTAATTATCTAATTATCAAAAGGTCTTACTTTTTCAATTTATTAGCTAAAGCTTCCATTCCAAAAATTAAAGCAAACCCTAAAAGACTAAATAGCAATGCTACAAAAATTTGAGAATCTGCATTTTGATATACGCTTGGAATTCCTGCTTCGGAGATAGAATTAAGAACAGGAACATCATAATTTTCTGGTAAGACATTATGGTCTAAAAAAGTCACCCATTCCCCATGACTATTCATTCTAAAACTATCTATTTTTTTCCAAGGCCAAATTTTATTTAAAGAGCCTACTAAAAAACCTGTTAATAAAGCCACCGTAATATCATGAAATTTAGCAAACGTCCATTTCAGCACTTTACTAAATGCCAATAATCCTACGACACATCCCCCCATAAAAGTTGCTATTGTTACAATTTCTTTATCCTTTACAGCTCCTAAAATAGTTTGATAAGAACCGAGAATCAGTAATATAAAACTCCCTGAAATTCCTGGTAATATCATCGCACAAATAGCTATCATACCTGATATAAAAACGTAAAATGTAGAATCGCTTTGAGCTAAAGGCGGTAATATTGTGATATAGTATGCTATTACTGAACCTATTACCAAAGCAATCACAGGGGCTACAGACCATTGTTTAACTTGTTTTCCGACATAAATAACACTGGCTAATACTAGTCCAAAAAAGAAACTCCACAACAATACTGGTTCATTATCTAACAAAAAACTAATGACTTTTGCTAGCGATACAATGCTGATTGCAATCCCTAAAAACAAAGCGACAATAAAATTCCCATTCAAAGCTTTCCAAGCTGCCGCTATTCCTTCATTTCTAAGCGTTTTTAGCAACCCTAAGTTTACTCCGCTTATGGTCGTAATTAACTCTTCATATATCCCAGAAATAAATGCTATTGTTCCACCTGAAACTCCTGGGACCACGTCTGCCGCTCCCATGGCCATCCCTTTTAAAGTCAATAATAGATAGTCTTTTGTTGTTCTCATTCGTTTAATATTTAATGCGAAGTTATCATTTTGTGTTATATTTTTGTAAATACTCTTAAAAATACAGCTGTTTTTTTTGTTGTTATCAAGAATCATTTATTTTTGTAGGTACATATACTTATATTAAATGAATAGATTAAACGGCTTAATTGGTGGAGTATTATTTTCATCAGCACTAATAATAACCAGTTGTGGTGAAAATACCCAAAAAGAAGCATTAAAAAACTCTCCAGAGTATAATATGATTGCTTCAGTTCAAAACCCTGCTGCAATGCTTTCTCTTGATGTCATGGATTTGTTAGAGAAATCTAACATTAAAGAATCTCACGAGGTTCCTGCTCAATTTAAAATGCTTTTAAATACTCAAATTGAACAACATTTTAACTCAGAAAACCAAGGATTCAAGGTCGAAGGTAATATTCCTTTAGTAGTTTCGGCTACAACCGACAATAAGTTTAATTATTTAATGAGCTTTACAGATGTTATTGACGCTGAAAAGACAGGATCTTCTTTAGCGCTGTATTTTAATGGTCATGTAGAGAAAAATGAAGCAATTTCTACCTTGAGCTTTACGACTCCTGATTCAATTATGAATGGTTGTTTTGCTTGGGACACTAAAAAACTGGTGGTTGTTGTTTCTGAAAATCAAGACAACAAGGCTTTAGCTGAAAAGGCATTAGCCAATAGATATGTTGATGCTGCTGACAATGCAAAAATCAAACACTTTATAGCCGCTGACAACGACTTTAGTTCACTTGTTTTTATGGACACTTATACTCAAATGGCGAATGAAATGAGTCATACAAAAGTAGATGAAGAACTAAGTGCAGCCTATCAAGGGATGACGATGACTGGTGCAGGAAACTTTAACAATGGAAGCTTTCTTTTTGAATCAAATTTAGATGCTGAAACATTTGTAAAATCTGGATTTAATAACTTAAATGATCAAGGTTTAAATACTGAATACAACAACTTTATTAGTGATAATGGTAAAGCTATAGCATTTGGTGGAGTCTCTTTAAATTTAGATGCTGTTGTTAAAGCAATGAATCATACTCATACTGAATATGGTAACTATGATGAAGAGTTAGCCAAGATGGGGATTAAAAAAGAAGACTTAAATCAAGTTTTTGATGGCAACTTTAGTCTTTCTCTCATGGAAATTGAATCTGTTCCAAGCCCTGGCTACGAAAACAATCCTGCTTTCAATGAAGAGCGACCTAAATTTTTATTGACTTGTGGATTAAAGGATACTGAAAGAATCAAAACAATATTGGAATCCAATGAAGCTGTTAAACCAGTTGAAAACTACTTCTTAGTAGACGATACTTATATTGGGATTCATGAGAACAAACTTTTTGTATCGTTAAGTGATACACTTATTCAAAACCTTTCTAAAGGAGAGCAATTAGCTGCTTTTAACACCTCTTTTAAAAGCCCTGTATATGGAAAGTTGATTACTGATATGAACCAATTACCTATTAACTATAAGACAATGCTCTTGAATGGAGGTGGTGAAGAAGTCTTAAAATTTTATAATGAAATTGAAACAATTGAATTTACTGGTGATATTCACCAGATGACTTTCAAAGTTGAGTTGAAAGATTCTTCAAAAAACACATTAGAATTATTCTCTAATTCTGTAATCAAAAATGTGTTACCATTGGTAATGAACAATATGTTTTAATTGATTTAGATAAGAACATGAAACGCTTACTCCCCTTTACTGTTCTTATTTTTATCATATTGGCCTGTAAAAAACCTGAAGAACGCACTTGTTGGAAAGGTAATGGCGATGAGGCAACCAAAATTATTGACCTCAATCAGATCGATTTTAAAGGTTTTGAGTTACATGATGACATGAACTTTATTCTCATTCCTGACTCATCTAATTATATGGAGATTTCCTCCTATAAAAATAGAGTTGATCATTTTAATTATTACACAGCAGATAGCCTTTTGGTAATTGAGGATAAGAGCAAATGTGACTTTCTTCGTGACTTTGATAAAAAAACTCAAATCGAAATTCACTATAAAAACATTAGTGTTTTAAACATTAAAGGAAATGGAAACGTCAGCACTTCCTCTCCTATTTCCAACAACATTCTACACATTTATTCGCATTCAGCAAATGGAGATCTCAATATTGAAGTTAACGCCAATAGTTTGGTCGTTAAACTAATTAATGGGACGCTAACTGGACTAATAAAAGGACAAGCTGAAAGCGCTAATTTATTTCATTTTGGCTATAGCAAAATTAACTTTGAAAGCTTAGAAGTAGAACACCTCAGAGTTAGTAATAAAAGTGATTCTGATGTTTTTGTAAAAAGTAATAACACCTTAGTTGTTGAGTTATTGAGCTTAGGTAAAATTTATTATAAAGGTACTCCTACTACAGCTATTATTTCTAACACTATGGGAAGCCAACTTATTGATAATAATTAATGAAAGTTCTACTTAAAAACGGTCTCCTCATACTGTTATTTACTTATATCAGTATATTACTTCATCGAGGAGAAATCAATGATTTTCCTAAACATATCCATGCTTGGGCTCAAAGTGATTATTATGCTTTATCCTTAGGTTTTATTGATAACGGTTTGGATTTTTTTCACCCTCAAAACTTTGTACAAAATCCACAATTCCCTGATTATTTTCAGACTCCCAAAGAGAATGGAATTACCGCTGCCGACTTCCCTATTCACACCTATAATGTAGCTTTGTTGATGCGATTATTTGATAGTGAAGCGCCTTGGATTTTTAGAAGTTATACCTTATTTTTTAGTATTGTAGGGATGCTGTTTTTATTTCTTTTGATTAAAGCTCTGAATGGTTCAGATATTAAGGCTTTATTTGGAGTAGCTCTGCTTTTGTTATCGCCTGTTTACCTTTATTATAGAGCAGGATTTTTACCGTCTATACCAGCACTTTCTTTTGTTATTATTGCTTATTACTACTATCTTCTTTATTTAAAAAAAGGACAGTATCAATCTTTTTATATAGCCATTACTTTTTTTACATTGGCAACTTTAACTCGAACGCCATTTGCTATTTTCTTAATTGCTACGTTTTGCCAAGAGGGATTAAATGTGCTCAAAAAAAGAAAGATGAACTATACTATTCTAGCTAGTTATCTTATTTCTTTTTCATTCATTATTGGGTATTTTATCTATAACAATTACTTGAGAAGTCTATATGGCTCTATTTTTCTGAGTAAACCATTAACTCCCGATAGCTGGGAAGTTGCTAAGCATTTATTCTATTCAGCACTTGAAAATTGGAAATGGCATTATTTAACCAAATGGCACTATTTATTTCTTCCTGTTTCTTTAATACTTGGGGTAATTCAATTGATCAGAACTAAAACCATTTCTCCCCTCCATCAACAATTATTATTACAATTTGTGATTGTCTTAACAGGCGTTTTGATGTATTCATTTTTAATGCTAAAGCAATTTAAAGCGCACGATTATTACTTTATTGATACATTTTTTACTCCTTTTATCCTCTACACAGTTATTATCCTCACTTATATAAAGTTTGATCGATTTTACTTCAATTTAATTGCTGCTGGTTTGCTTGTTTATGCTACTAAAGCAATGACAGATCATACTTTAGATGCTCAAATCCAACGTAAAGAGACTGGTTCTTGGGATAAAACACTAGCTGTGATTAATAGCTATTCTGGAGGGGATCAGTTATTACATCAACTCAACATTCCCAAAGACGCCAAGCTATTAGTTTTAGATTCTGAAGCTCCCAATATTCCGTTTATCCTTTTAAGAAGATATGGTTATAGTGTTCACTTCTTAACTCAAGACAACATCATTAAAAAAATGGACTGGAACTACGACTATATTGTTATGCAAGACCATATAGCTCAACATATTGTTAATAGTATTTTCCCTGAATTGAGTCATTATATTCAAAGAATTGGTGGTAATGGTGCTTTTTCTGTTTATCAGAAACTAGCAACCCCTGCTCCTAAATCAATTGACCAATTACTTCAAATAGACCAACAACAACCATTTTATCAGAACACAATTAAAAGGGATAGTATTTGGAGAAATAAAGACTTTAATGCCGACTCTTTAATCGTAATTGATCAGCATGAAGAGTTTGGACTGACTTTGGAACGCTACAACTTAGAACAGCTTACTGCTAAAAACTGTTTAATTAAAATTAATCTAGACATCCGAAGTGATGCGTTAAAATCTGCAAATTTAATTTTTGCGATATCCAATGAAAACGAGACCTTTACCTACCAAGATCGTAAAGTTCAAACAGGAAATCACTCCTATTTATTTACCTCTCAACCTGTTGCTTCTCCCAATCATAAAGTAAGCCTTTATATCTGGAACGGAGGTAAAGAAAAAATATTGGTCAAAGATTTTAAAGTGACGATGTATTGAATGGTGTAATGTTGTAATAAATTGAATCTTATTCTTTATTCTATTTTCTAGTTCAAGAAGCCGTCTAGTTCTCGATACACCTCCTCTGTCGGCACTCGAACTGACTGGAGTTAATGCTGTAATGATTTAATGATGCAATGACATAATTGGTTGAATCTTCATCTTTACTATTTTCCCATCATCTAATTCTCTCATCAGCTCATTATCTAATTGTCTCTATTCTTTACTCTATTTTCTAATTAAATAATGCTCCCATCATCTCATCAGCTAATTATCTCATCAGCTCATTATCTAATTGTCTAATTATCAAAGTCCAGCAACTAGACTTCTGAGTTCTTCCTCTATTAGCAATCCTTTTGAGTTAGAAGAAATGGCAAAGGATAACTTAACTTTTCTTTGTTGTTGTTCATCATTAAAAAACTCTATGTTTATTCCGTTTTTAATCACCACCCAAGGGTAAGCAATAACTTTATTGACTAGCACTGTTTTTAACTCTTCCAATTTAACTTGATTGGAAACTGCTAATATTAAGGTTTGATTTTTAATTTGACGATTCGATATGGGCTTTATCAACACATTGGTAAACAATTTACTATATGGCAATTGAACAATTTCGCCATTCTTTAATTCAATGCTCATTTTGGTTTCCCCCATTTTAATGATTCTACCTTTAAAGTCATTAAGTTGGATTTGTTGACCAATAATATCTCCTTTTTGGAACCTAAAAACTGTTCCTTGTACAAAATCACGTAAAATAGTCCAAGTTAACCCTAAGATAATACCAGTTAAAGCCAGTGTTAGAAGTGGTTGATATTTTCCAAATGTATAGACGATTTTAACGACAAATAAAATCCAAACGATGTTACGTATTAGTGGTACATAAAACGCTAGCCAATCATGCCAACGCTCCTTTTTAATCATGCGAATGACAACATGTTGAAGCACCATAAAAAAACTAATAATCCAAAAAGCTTGAATTAATAGCAGGACAATTACTTTTAAAGGGATGTTTTGAAATTCCATTTTTATATCTTCTTAATTAATCAGTTCTTTTCTTCTTAAGTGTCTCACAATTTTTAAAGTAACAAAAGGGTTAATTTGATAATTCTTTACTCCAATCTCATTGATGAGCCCCATTCTGTATAAGCTTTCCACATTATTGAACAATTGTTCCTTATTTTCGAATTTATAAATCTTTTCTAAACGCTTCATTGAAAGCTCTTTATGAAGTAAGATTTGTAATAAGATATTATCTTGTTCAATCGTCAACATATTGGGTAACTCTTGTTGGTCAATAGTATGGTAAACAAGGGTATTATTTTGTACATCCTCTATATTTCCTAACCAAGTATAAAAACAAGCTCCGATATTCCCTTCAGAAACAGCGGCAATTCGTTTAATTATTTGATTTTCTCTACGTTTCCCAAGTTCTTTTTCATGCTTTCCTTTCCATTCATATTGTAACCCTCCACTTCTATGTCTACTAAGAATTGCAATACGAATATCATGAATTTTTAATGGACTTAATGTAATGGTCTCCAATAAATTAGTATCAAGATCAACAACTTTTCGAAGCAACTGATAACTATGTGTATTACAACTCAAAAGAAAAAGAACTTTATGCCTATACTTTTGAATTAGGGAATTAAAATGACTTAAAGACAACGTTCCTTTTTCTGTTCTAGTCCACCACAGCTCTATATCTTCAATCACTACTACAGCATTGTTGGGTAATTGGTTCATCAGCTCATCTATCGATAAATTTTGACCTGAAGCATTCTTAAAGGCTCTTTCGATCAGACGTTCAGCATCACCAAAATTCATTGATGGCTTTTCAATTTTTAAAACTTTCTCAAAACTATTGATATTCAATATATTCTCGATCAGATAACTCATCCCTGAATGGTGCTCTCCTGTAAATAAAATCGCTCCTTTCTTTCCAAATTGATACTTTTCATAAGCATTTGAAAACTGTGAAATTTCACTCATCCTATTCGATAAAGGTGTAGTTGGAGCGTTATGTTTACCAGTAAACAACTGCTGATAGTAAAAAGGTAATTTTTGATTAATCGTCTTAGAAATAGAAATTTTATCTACAAAGGCTCCTATTTTAGAATGAGGATTTTGAAGAGCTTTAGTTCGATACTGATGACTAGATATTGCTAATAGATCTTTTCCTTTTATAATTAATTTATCTACTTTATTATTGGTCTTATCTATTAAGTAACTTGCTC
This sequence comes from Flavobacteriales bacterium, assembly GCA_025210295.1. Taxonomy (NCBI): domain Bacteria; kingdom Pseudomonadati; phylum Bacteroidota; class Flavobacteriia; order Flavobacteriales; species Flavobacteriales bacterium. Next base: position 118,514 of record JAOASC010000020.1, read on the forward strand.
TCCTTGTATATTTTTTGTATCCCTTTTTAGCCTTTTCTCTTCTAATAATACCATTCAAATTTTCTGCTCTCCCCAGTACGATATCATCTACTAAAATAGTCTTGAGATGGGTAATAATATGCTTGATTTCAACAGCTAAGCGCTCACTTACTGTCCCTAAATGCGTAACTGACTCCGAAAGTTCTAATTGAACTTTATCTTTTACTTTTTTCAATAGAATGGCATCCTCCTCTTGGTTGGTGATTGAAAATTGTAACAAACGAATGCTATTTTCCATTTTCAATGATTCTGACTTTACTTCATTAGCTATCAGATGCAGTAAACTATTTACTTCATTGATGATTTCATTTTCAATTAAATAATCTGTTACTCGTCGTACATTTATTTGATCAGGCGCAATATCATCTTGTCGCTGTTCAAATTCATTTAACGCTTTTAACGGAATAACTTCAACATCTCTACAAAATGCTTTAATCTTCTGTTCTATTTCTTCGGTTAATCCTTGTACAAAATGTTCGACATTAAAATCTATCCCTAATTCTAAAAGTTTATTCTCAAGATCTATCAAGTTATCCACCTCCAAGCTATCAGCGTCATCCATTACAGTTTCAGCAATAGCTATGATTGGGTTGATCTCCTTTTCCTGAATCTCAGTATTCAATGCATTAACATGCGGAATGATCGTATCCTTAAGTTTCAATAAACTCACATTAACACTCAATTGGTTAAGTAAGTAACCTGAATTATTTTTCCATGTAGAAGGGTAATTAGATATTGATTCATAAATGGCTTTTAAAGCACTAGCACTTCTTTCTTCTTCTCTAAGAATTACAAGATCTTTTATTTCAAGCTTATTGGCATCTAATAAGATGGTATTACTATACTTTCTACTCAATCTATTGAGCACATTGTACGTACGTTGCTTATACCTCAAAATATGTTGATGTAGGGCCTCTCCTAGTTCTTTTATTGCTGCTCTTTTTTCTGTTTCATCTTTTAACTCAGCCCATTCTAACAGCCATTTTTTGATGACGACATTTAATTGAAATGAAGCCAATCCTATTGTATTCAATTTAGCTTTGAATTCTACTAAATACCCATTTTCATAATGATGTTGCGCAATTGCCTGAATCTTAACTTTAGATTTTGGTTGTTTAGTCCATCTTGTTAATCGTTTCTTTTGCTTAGCTAATTTAGCGGAATCACTTGATTTAATCAGCAATTCATCTGGTGTAAATTCTCGAACTACTTGAAAGGGCAATTCATCTATAGCTCCTTTAATGTTTTTTATTTGATTTTTTATTCCAAGGGCTATTCCCTCGCCTACAGCACTCAACCTATTGTCTTGTATATCAATTAATAATTGCTCAATTTGTTCAAGTACAGCAGCTGTTTCCATATTATCATCAGACAACACTGATGAAAACACTTCATAAACCTTATTTAAGGGGTTATAAACAGCATTCACAAAATTTTCGTTGGACACTAATAATTGTTGATCTAAATGTTCAACGATTGGAGATGCTTCATGGAAAGCAACATTACCCAAAGCAGGAAGTTCTTCTTCAAGTTTAACTTCTAAATGATTGTTGGATATGGTATTGAACTCCTTTTCAATTTTAGAATTGACCCCTAAACCATCATGAAAATGAGAAGATCCTTTAACAATTAATGTTGTTCCTAAAATTGCTAACAAATCATTAGTTGAAGCAACAAAATGTGCTTCATTGGTCTCATCTAATTCTGGTAAGTCTATGATAATTAAATCAGATTCAAAAGAATACGTTTTTACAATTTCATAAAAATTCTTCTGTTCTATTTCATTGTTAATGACTTCTATAGAAACTTGATTTCTTAGCTCTTCTGTTCGTTTTTCAATCGCTTTCTTAATTGAATACTGTAGCCCATTATCATTGTTTAGGAAGAAAAACCTTACAGAAGCATTTGACCAATCACTTGAGGTCATCAATAACTTTGTTAACTGAACTGTAAGGTAGCTAAGTTGTGAGATATCATTCCACCATATATCTATTTTTTGTTTGTTTCCGAATCCTTTTTCAGCATCATAATCTAGAAACAGAACGTTATAGTCTAATTGATGTAATGAATTAGTCAGCGCTGTAAAACGTGTGGGATCTTTAGTATTCCTCGCCCACCCCATTAAGACCGTATTGGGTTCAATACCAGAGAACCCATAGGTTTCTGCAATGACTTCAATTCCTGTATAAATATCTTTACACTCTTGTTTGCGATGAAAAATAGAATCATCATGAATATCATCGAGTGCTACTGATTGTTTATGCTTAGGGAATAATAATTTTGCTGTTTTATTTTCTATCAAGTCAAAATTTGAAATCATCCCATTTCTTCCAGCTATGGATTTACTGAATTCTAAAAGATGGGGTCTTGCTTTAGTACCTCCACTAAACAACAGAATATTGGGCTCCCAGTTTCGATTATGTGTTGTTTTTTTATTTAGATTTTTCAATCCTAATTTAACAACTGAACTCCATACACTCTGCCATACATCTCCAGATCCTAACTCGAGTTGCTTACGTGTTAGCCAAAGGAAAATTATTCCCATAATAAGTACAGAAACCAATGCCGCAACCAAATTAAGCTGAATCATTAGAAGAAATGTAGCAATAGTTCCTACTAGGGGGACAAAAATAGAAATCCTAAATGTTGGACGAAAATCTGGACTTGCCCATTGTTCTAGGAAACATGAAAGATTAATAAACAAATAAGCTGCCATATAAAACATCGCTACGATTTCAGCTATGACATCCAATTCTCCTATCAAAATTCCCAGCTCGGCTAATACAAATGTCAACATTAAAGCTCTACGAGGTTCATTATCTTCTCCGACACCTCGGGCAAAAAATCGAGGAGTAATCTTATCGATTGACATGGCTTGTAAAATACGTGGAGCCCCCAAAATTCCACCTAAAGCAGATGATAAGGTTGCTCCCCAAATTCCAGCTGTTACAAAATAAACTCCATAATACCCAAACTCTACTAATGCATTATTGTTGTTTTGTAATTCTGCTACAGGAATGTTGTAATTAATAAATATTGCAAGTGTTATGTAAACCAATAACCCTGTTCCTATGGCTAACATGGTTCCCCAGGGAATTGATTTTTTAGGATCTTTCAAGTCTCCTGACATTGCTACACCCGCTGTAAAACCTGTTACAGCGGGGAAAAAGATACCAAATAAAACCGAAAAATCAGCTCCTCCAACACCTTCTGCTATTGAAGAAAAATCGAATCCTTTACCATCAGAAGTCCCCATAAAAACTGAGATTAATGAAAGTATGATTAATCCCAAAATGATGTATTGTGACTTAATGGCAATACTTGTACTAATGTAAGCTATGGTAACAATAAGTGCTAATGCAGCTGTACCTATAATCCTCAAATTATTAATCGTTACATCCATCCCTAATACAGGCAGTGCACTTTCTCCAAAACCAATTAAATACAACGCTATACTCAGGGCTGTTGCCACAAAGATCGTGACACCAATAGCTCCTCCAATTGGAAAGCCCAAACTTCTAGAGAGCATGTAATATATACCTCCTGCTTTTATTTTTTTATCTGTAGCAACAGAAGATACACTCAACCCTGTAGAAACAGAGACAATGTGTGCCATTAAAATAATAATGATGACGGTTAACAATGAATCTGCGTTTCCTACAATCCATCCTAAACGCATGTACATGATTACCCCCAATATGGTTAATATTGATGGTGTATATACTCCTCCTAACGTTCCAAATTTTCCTCCGCTTGCCATTCTATTTTGGTTTTAATCACCTAAAATACGGATTTTTTAGTTGATGGGATAGCGAAGCTATTAAGAACTCTATTTAAAGCTCAAAATTATGAAATCAACACTTGAATAAAACCTCCAAAATTATATTTACTATCTCCTTGGTTTCCAAAATACTGCATATTGATGGCTGGACCAAACCTTAATCCTTTTCTATTGACTCCAATACGCCAATTTAAAAAACTATAGTCATGTGCTTTAAGAAAAGCTGTAAAGGCGTCTAACCTAAAATATGGCTGAAAACTTTTTTCATTTTGAAGCACTCGTTCATACAATACAAATAACTCTTTAGCTCCATTGTTGGTTAATTCTATTGTGGGTTGAATGATTAATCCTTTTGCTTTTGAAAATTTTGAATACAAGACTGAAATTACAGGCTTTGCACCTCCAAAAGATTTATAATTCAATCCCACTCCTCCACTAAGGTTAGCTGTAAAATCATAAAACAATACCGATTGATTAAAGAAATTGGTTGTCTCTAAATTTTCATGATCTACTTCTAAATTGAGTAAGTTAAAAAACTTTAGCTTATTATTGTTTACTTGTTTTGTTACGATCATCTTGTATTGGGTATACTCATTTCCCACCATTAATTCTACAGGAATAGGAGGTTGAAAAACGGGTGTAGTATTCTGTCCAAACAGTAAACTCACCTTAAGAAATAATAGTATGCTAAAAATAAATCTCATCGAATAAAATTATGCTGCTTTCTTTTGGGAATTAAACACTCTCCAGTTTAAGCCAAACAAGGCTATAAAAAGTCCTGAAACTCCCAATAAGAAATAATTTAACTCAAATACAGGCAGAAAAAATGAGTTCCAGAAAGGAATAAGAACACCAACAAGTGTATAGCTATAAAAGCCTATTACTTTTTTTCTCCACATCAGGATTACTGCTATAATAGAAATCAGATGTAAGCCAATATATGAGATATAAAAACGATGATCTAACATATCTAAATCATCTAATACAGCCACATCAGGAGTAAAGGATATTAAAAATAATAATCCCAACATAGCTATGGTAATGACGATACTCCATCCTATAGATGCAATAGCTATAATTCGTAAGAAAAGCGGTGGATTTTCTTTACCAAAAACAAGGCGTTTAATTAACCTTAAATTTCGTTTTAAAATTGATATTTCTCTTGTCTCTTCTGTCATCTAATTAAATGTTTACGTTGAGCTGTAAATAATGCGACATAAATCAATGTAATTGCAATAGAACTAAATGGAACTACAAATGTTGCTAATCCTCCAAAGAAGAAATAGGGTACTGCAATGTATGTAAATTGGAAAATCGTGTAGATGATATAACCTATTTTTAACCTAAAGTACATAAAAACCACACCTACCATCGCAAAAATATCAATGAATGTTCGAACTGCATACATGACAGAAATTTTCTCCACCCCTCTTTTCGAGACATCTAGACCAATTTCTTTCCACTGCTCTAACTGGGTTTCTAATATTTCAAATTGAGTTTGGTCTGGTGCGCTTTTCATCTCATCAAAACTTCCAAATGAAATATAGTTTCCTGTATCGGCAACCATCGAGATGATAAACCCAGCAAGGCTCATAAAACACAACACTTTAAGTGGTAAATATGACACTTCTACTGGTTCTTCTTGAGCCTTTGGTGGTCTTTTTTTCTTTCTTCTACCCATTGTTTAAAATAATTAAAACAGCCTTGCAAAGTTCTAAATTATATTGAAATAGAAACTCTTTTTATCTTTTTTTAAAGTTTTGCTACTTTTTATCTTGTATTTTTGTCTTAATATTTAAAATATACTATGCATAATTATACCGCAGAATTACTAAACCATTGTTCTGAATTTGCAAAAGAACTTTTCGAGGAAACAGCTGACCTCTACCCTTTTGGTGCTTTTATTTCAAAGGTAGAACAAGTTCATCCATTAGAGCTAGAGCCTGAAAATAAAAAATCGACTAAAAATGGGCAGGTTGTTGATACCTTGCTAAATTATTTAAAACCTGAATTTGAACGTAAAGAAATTCTTGCTTATGCTACGGTATATGAAGTTACTTTTCAAATCAATGAGGGTGAAGCTCCAACTAATGCTTTTGCTGTAGATATTATTAATAGTGAATCAGAAGAGCCTATTTTTTATTATCCCTATGTCATTGAGGATGGTTTATTTATTTTTGAAGCTCCTTTTGCTGTGAAAAGAGCATAGCTTACTTTCTCTTACCTACTTCTATGGACTTTGTTTACTCATCTAAACGAGAAGAAGCTATAGCTAATTTATTTTTTATCAGCACTTGTTCAGATTTTTTGGTACTAAGCGCCAATGCTTTACTTAAATAGTTAATTTCTTCACTACTATTTTCCTTTAACCGGTGTAATTCAGCTAATAGACAATAGTAATGAGAATGATCAGTTAAATCCAATTTTTGAGCTTCTATTAATGCTTCATCTACAGCTATTGCCATTGCTACAGCATAAACTCTATTCATTGCTATTATTGGTGAGTAATCAATTACTAGCAATTGATTATACAAGTTTAAAATATGTTCCCATTTATTTTGAGATTCTGTAGTATGCCAATAAGCAATTACTGCTTCTAAATGATATTTTGAAACGGAACTTTCTTTCACCGATTTTTTAAGGTAAGTCTTCCCTTTTTCTATCAACTCAAAATTCCATTTAGATTGGTCTTGTTCATTCAATAACAAATCGCCATTTAACCCTTCGATTCTAGCTTCAAACCTAGAAGAATGAAAACACATCAACGCAATTAAAGCTTCAATTTCGGGTTGATTAAACTGTTTTTTTCTACTTAATAAAATTGCTAAACGCATTGCTTCCCAGCACATATCATACCTTATATTTCTTTCATTTACACTGCTGTAATAACCTTCATTAAAAATAAGGTAAATAATTCGTAAAACGGTAGCCATTCTTGCTTTGTATTCTTCTTCAGAAAGCTGCCTTTTAAACTCTATTTTATTTTTTAATTCATTTTTGGCGCGATACAACCTTTTGTTAATAGTCGTTTTATTCGACAATAAAGCTTTGGCTATTTCTTCTATATTGAACCCGCATAAAATCCTTAATGCGAGACAAATTTGAGCCTCTCTATTCAACTGAGGATCGCAGACAACAAAAATCATGTTTAATTGACTATCCTCTATTAGCTCTTCTGTTATTTTGATTTCAGAAAATTGCTCAAATTGTTCCTTGTATTTTGGAGCTATACTTTCATTAAATTTTGCTTTTCTTCTGTAATGATCGAGCAAACTATTTTGAGCGACTTTTCTTAACCATGCTTTTGGGTTTTCAGGAATTCCTTTATGCGCCCACGTTTTCATCGCTTTCATAAAGGCTTCTGAAACGATATCTTCAGCTAATTGGATATCGTTTACCCCATAAAAATTGTAGAGTACAGCAACTAAGTTACTGTACTCTACTTTAAATATTTCTGATAATTTGTCTGTATTCATTTATAACAATGACTTACATTCCCTCAAAAATCATAATATCTCTTACCTCAACTTTACCACCATTCTTTAAAACTGGGCATCCTTTTCCTAAAGCTACAGCTTCATCAATATTGTCGGCTGAAACAACAATATAACCTCCAACAATTTCTTTTAACTCAGCATATGGTCCATCAGTAATCGATCCATCAGCATTTATTGTTTTTCCTTCAAAACCTAAAGCATCTCCTGGATTTTTTAATTTTCCGAGCTCTTCTATTTTCCCCATCCATTCTTGCCAGTCTTTTAGTTCTTCTTGAATTTGTTCTGGCGTTGGGTTTAAATCTGCATCTGGTTCACTATGGAACAACATCATAAAATCTTTCATTTTTTTTAGTTTTTTAAATTAATATTCAATTACTGGACGAATGGCTTTTTGAGAATAGGACCAATATTTTATTTTTTTTCAAAAAAAAAATAAATCGAACATACGATGAATATACGCATTTTTACTTACTAGTTTATACCTTGAAAAAGCATCTTATCTGATAAGCTATTAACCTCGCTACTCTTTCTGATATAATAAAGGCTCCTAAAACAAAGACAACATTCCATTCTCTATAATAGGAGTAGCACTTAATCTTGGAGAAATTTCAGTAAATGCTTTAAAATCTTCTCCTCCGAGCCATGCTTGATCATTCTCTTCGGTTAGGATTACGGGCATTCGCATTTTGGAATTATGTACTTCTCGCATCATTCCCTTTGCTTCGGTTGTCACTATTGTATATGTTTTTTCAATTGCACCTGTTGAAGTATTGTACCATTCACTGTAAAGCCCTCCAAAAGCAAAGAGTTCTCCTTCAGCTATTTCGATCAAATGTTTTAACTTATTTTTTCCTTTTGAATCCCTCCACTGCCATTCATAAAAGCCATCAGAGAGTATAATACATCTATTCTGTACCACATCTTTAAAAGCTGGTTTATCGTACAATGTTTCCATTTTAGCATTAACGGTATACTTTCTTATTTCTTGATCTTTTGCCCAATGAGGAATTAATCCCCAATTTATGTTTTGGATGATTGTAACATCTTCATTGGTAATAACAGGTGTTTGAGGAAAAGTAAAGGCATTGATATGATCTGACACTAAAAAATTTGCTTTGTCTTTTACTTTTGCTTGATACTTTTTTTCTGCTTCTTCTGCCTTTTTCTTTTGTTTATTATGGAAACACATTGGTTTTATACATGAATGGTGATTACTTCATCTAATCGCGTTGTATAACGAGGCGAAAGATGCTCCTGCTTCATTTTCCAAGTCCTTTCGAGGTCTTGACTTGCTAATTTAACTTTTTGCTCTCCTATAGCTAAATTTAATCGGTCTACAGCTTTCATTAAAGCTTTATGTTTAGGATTAGAATTGTTAAACAATACCAATTGCTGTTCTTGTTCTGGGGTGATATCCATTGCTATAACTCCTGCCCTTTTATATGCGTATCCTGCTTTGAAAATATTTTCTAAGCCTTGTATTGCAAATTTCGACAACTCTATATTGGAATTGGTTGAAAATGGTAATTTGACAATAATACTTTTACGGTATTGTGGTAAATCTTTTCTATGTTTATTGGTTCTCAATGACACCATTACAGCGTTACAATTAGAAGCTTCTTTTCTTAATTTTTCTGCACAGCTTATGGCAAATGTTACAACGCGCTCTCTAACTTGTTCATACTCTTTATAGTTTCCATCAAATGTTCGTGTTGTCGCAATGTTTTTTCTTGTTTTAACTTCTGTTAATTTAAGTGTAGGGACTCCTGTTAAATCTTGTTTTAGGCGTAATCCTACAACAGACATTCTTTTTCTGACCCAAGCATCAGGTTTTAACGTAAAATCGTATGCATTGTAAATTCCTCTATCTTCTAACTTGATAGCTTGTCTTCTTCCTATCCCCCATACCTCTCCTATTTTTAACCATTTTAAAGCTTTTATGCGTTTTTCTTCATTATCTATAACATAAACATTGTTGGTTCTATCCGAAAACTTTTTGGCGATCTTATTGGCTACTTTTGCTAATGCCTTAGTTGGCGCTATACCTATACTTATTGGAATTCCTGTATTCTTAGTAACTACATTTCTTATTTTATTGCCATATTCCTCAATAGCATTAGCTTTGATCCCCTCTAGTTTTAAAAAGGCTTCATCAATGCTATAGACTTCTATTTCTGGTGTAAACGTTCTTAATGTAGTCATAACACGGTTACTTAAATCTCCATAAAGTGGATAGTTTGAAGAAAACACATGAATCTGGTGACCTTTAAACGCTTTTCTAAATTTAAAAGCAGGCATTCCCATGGGAATATAGGGTTTGGCCTCATTACTACGTGCAATGACGCATCCATCATTATTCGATAGAATCACAATAGGTTTATCCTTTAAATCTGGACGAAAAACACGTTCGCAAGAAGCATAAAAATTATTACAATCGACTAAAGCATACATCTTAAAAGGATTTGATAACATGGATAACGATTCCCCAAATAATAAAATCGTTGTCTTTGGTAACCTTGATCGGTTGGAACTTTTTATTAGCTGGTACTAACCAACAACAATCTTTATCAAATTTGATTGTCTTCATGGTGAATTCTCCGTCTAAAAAACAGACTGCTATTTTACCATTTTGTGGCATTAAGCTTTTATCTATAATTACCAAATCTCCTGAATCGATTCCCATATCCTCCATGCTTTGTCCATTTACTCGAGCATAGAAAGTAGATGCAGGGTTGGGGATAAGTTCTTTATTTAAATCGATTGCTAAATCTAAAAAGTCCTGTGCTGGAGATGGGAAACCAGCACTGACACCTCCATCAGCTAATGGAATAGAAAGCTTTTTACTTGCTTCTATCCTATAGAGGTCTAAGCCTCTTTTTTTATGGTTTTCTTTTAGCTTCAAATCACAACACTTTGTACAAATGTATCGTATTGTACACGTAATTTTATTACGTTGTTGAAATGTTGTCGTTTATGGTTGATAAAATTAACTCATCTTTGAAATATAGTCAGATGAATCTCATCTCCCATTTCTGGCTCTTGATCGTTTGAATTAAAAACCTTCTTTAACCCTAATTGTTCAAATGCTTCGACATAGTTTTTATTTAAGAGCCAAGGTGGACCATTTTCGAATGTTCTTTTGGAGTATTGAATTTCTGTAATCATCACCAATGATCCATTATCTGCTACCAAATCAGCAACATTTTTGATGAGTGTTTTTTCATATTTTGGAGGTAAAGCTTGAATGGTAAATATTTCCAAAACTAAATCATATTGCTTATGCCATTCTTCGATTCCTGCAATTAAATCAGCTTGAACAAACGTTACCTTAGTATTGGGAAATCTTTTTTTACAAAGTTCAATCGCGCTATTCGACACATCAAATGCGGTCACCTCATAACCTTTGGTTTCGAGTTCAATCGCATCATCTCCCAACCCACATCCAATTACTAACGCTTTTTTCCCATTTCCAACTGACGCTTGACCATCCAACCATTTTTTGAATATAGGATGAGGCGCCATATTCGCCCATGGCACACCTTCTCCAGATTCTGAAGTCTGTGAATAGAGCGTTTCAAACCAATCATTGGGTTGCTCTTCTTTTACTCCTAGTTGATTTCTTAATGCTTCACTCATAATGTTTATGCTTCCAATTTAATATAGGGTAAAGTTAGGGATTATTTTAGGACTTAATTGGTATAAACAAAAAAGCTGTTGGGTAGTTGTCCAACAGCTTTTATATCGATTAAACGACCTGATAAGATTACTTTCTCTTTTTCATCTCTTTATAATGTTTAATCTGCTTGCTCAGTGCTTTACCTTTTTTATTCTTTTCCTGAACGGTTGATTCAAAATGCTGCTGTTCTTTTAGCAGTTTCTTATAATTTTCAAATAAAGCTGGCTCTATTTCATGATTATTCAAAGCTAATAAGATAGCACATCCTGGTTCTACTGTATGAGTGCAATCATTATACTTACATTGAGTTGATAAAGCATTTATACTTTCAAATGTTGCTGCTACACCTTTACCAGAAGTTGCTATTCCTACTTCTCGCATTCCTGGGGTATCGATCAGCATTCCTCCATTCTCCAATATTTTTAAGGCTCTATGGGTTGTTGTATGCTTTCCTCGATTAGAGGATAAACTAATATTAGCCGTTTTTAAAACCTCACTTTTTAATAAAGTATTTAGCAACGTGGTTTTTCCTACTCCTGAAGATCCTAAAAGGCAATAAGTTTTGCTTGGTCCTATCTGTTTTTGAAATACTTCTACTCCTTTTAAAGATTTACTACTCGTAAGGCATATAGGAACATCTTTAATTCTTTGCCTAAGCTTTTCTACTAATTCTGCAGTTTTTAAAGCATCAATAAGATCTACCTTATTCAGCACAATAATTGGTTCGATATTGGCTTCATAACAAATGACTAGGTACCTTTCAATTCTATTGATGCTAAAATCTCTATCTACAGCTTGTACAATAAAGGCTTTATCTAGATTACTGGCAATAATTTGTTTTTCACCTTTTTTTCCTACTGATTTTCTTTCGATTACAGATTTGCGAGGTAATAACGCATGAATAAACGCGTTATCACTTTCATAGGTTGATATTGCTACCCAATCTCCTACTGCGGGAAAGTCTACTCGACTTTGAGCTGTATAACGAAGATTCCCAATAATTTCGGCTTCATACTCTTGTTGTGCTGTTCTTACAATATATCTTTCTTTATATTCTGCGATGACTCTACCAACTGAAAAATGTTCTAATCCTTGAGCTTTTCTATAGTCTTCTAACACAGTTGTATATCCTAATTTTGCTAGTTCCATTTTTATCTTTTTAAGCATTGAGGTTAATTTTAGGAGCTTTCTTTTCTTTCTGCGGAAATTTTTGATCAAATTCCTCTAACTCCTCTTTCGAATAATTAATGGATTTATTCATCAAAAACCTTCCTTTGCTCCCATTGAGTGAAGCTTTTGATAATTCTAATGCCATAAATGCATCAAAGTTTTTTCCATCTTCTGTAGTGATTTCAAAATCACCAGCATTTTTAAAACCGAAGCGGTGATAATAATCAGGGTTTCCATATAGTAGCATTCCACTATATCCCATTTGTTTTGCCACAACAATCAAATGATTAATCAATTGTGTTCCCCAACCTTGATTTTGATGATTTTGATGAATTGAAACAGGCCCAACGAGCAATGCTTCATTTGTTGAACCGTGATGCTCAACAATCATAGCTCTGATTGCAATAACATGCCCTATGATTCTTGTCCCCTGTAACAGTACAAGGTCCAATTCTTCTATATAATCATTACTCTTACGATGCTTGTGTAATATTAAATGTTCTGAGCATCCTGGCTGATATAAATTCCAAAAGGTTTCTCTTGTTAAATATTCTGTTTGCTTATATTCTGATTTTTTTACTTTTCTGATATTGATATTCATGATAGAAATAATTTACGCATACCAAATCTTCAGCAATAAACTGAATAATTTACCATGCTTTAATACGAATGCTATGTACAAGACACAACACCCCTAATCACATAATATGTGATTTAAGAAATTACTATTCGATTTTAGGGAAGAATTTTCCCTCCTGAAAATACGATGACCAATAATTGTTTAGGTCATCTATTTTACAATATCCGTATGTAAAATTAGCTCTACTTTATTCATAAAAATCTTTCAATATCTAGCTATAGATATTGGTACAAAGGTACGATTTTTTTAGGAACTAATTCTTTGTGATTAATTTTTCTGCTTTAGCATTGATGTAAAAAGCGTAAGCTCGATATTCGTTACTTAGGTGAAATCACCCATTCATTGGTTTAAACATTTTTAACCATAATTAATTGATCTTTTATTTATCCCCAAAGTCTAGAAGAAGTTAAGCGCAGACTTTGAAACGAGCCATCATTTTAGAATGTAGTACGATCTTTTCTATTCTTTACATTGTTGGAGAATATTTTATTTTTTAATTCGTTTCTTTTTAATCTCTTGAACACCTGCCTTAGTGACTATAATTTCAGAAACTTTTCCTTTTTTATTCTTCACGAATTCAACTGTCTTATAGTTATTATTGGAACAGAAAAATTTCACATTAGATTCTGGTAACAATTCTGTTTCATAGTCCAAATAGTATAACTTTTCATTCTTTTTAAGAATTATAATATTTCCATAAGTTCCTATATAATCAGTATAAAGATTAGGATCTATCTTGACCTGAATATGTTGATATGGTAGTTCAACTGGTTTGTCAAAAATGATTGCAGCAAGTCCGTATGCAATTAAGTAAGATGGTGATTGGTTGTTTGATAATAATGTAATAAAAATATTATCATCCGTATATCTATTGAACGAAGTCATAGCTCCAAAGAAACCTCCATCATGTGCTATTAATACATGATTCTGATTATAAAAAGGATTGATTAAAAGACCTAAACCAAATTTTTGGTCATTATATGAGGTAAACATTTTATTTTTAGAAACTTCACTAAGCAAAATAGTACTGTCAAATAATGCTTTATTCCATAAATATAAATCATCCACTGTAGAGTATACTCCATCATGTCCAATATTGAAGTTCCAATTTATATAAGGGTTTTTAACCCAAACATTGTCTTTTTTATAATAGTTTTTTACAGCTTTAGAGACAATTGAATCATTATTACTAATTCCCGAATTATACATTTTTGCTTTATCAAATACGTTTAATTTCAAATAGGTGGCATATGATTGATTGGACGCTTTTTCTATAATTCGAGCCAATAAATAGTAACCGATATTACTATATGCTGTTTTTGAACCTGGCTCAAATAATAAAGGCTTTTGCATAATATAGTTTGCAACAGTATCTTTATCTAAAGCTGTTTTAGCTAGATATAGTTCGTCATAGTCCATTTGAAAACCTGCATTATGAGTTAACATCATTTTTATTGTGATTTGCTCTCCATAAGAAAAATTGGGATAATACTTACTCAGTTTATCTTCGAGCGATATTTTTCCATTTTCAACAAGCTGTAAAATGGCTACAGCAGTAAATTGTTTGGAAACAGAGGCTAAACTAAACTTTGAATCTATTGTATTGGGAATTTCCCATTCAAGATCTGCATACCCATAGGCTTTTTTAAGCAAAACAGAATCATTTTTTGTTATAAGTACTGTTCCTGAAAAGCCATTAATATTCGCTTGCGCATCCATATAACTTTCTAGTTTCGACTTATTTTGAGAATGCACAAGTGTTGTCATCAACATCAGTAAAATTGTAATATACTTCATTTAGTTTGGAGTTGGTTATTTTTAGTTTAGTTCTTCTCTTATTACATTTGCATCAAATCCTTTAGTTATCAGCCCTATTGCCAGAACTATTTCCAATAATGCTGTTGGGAAAGCTAAAGCAATATAAGCTGGTGTAATAATATTGATAACCTCAAACATCAAAAGAAAGCTCGCCACAACACTACTCAATAGTGTTGCTACAAGTCCCCATACAGATAGCCATCTAGGTATAAGTTTTGATTGATACAGAATGTAATAAAACATAAAGTTTCCCACGCTAATAATTAAAGGCATAGCTACATGATTAATTAAATCTCGAGCCGATCGCAATAAATTATCTATTGTTTGAAAAGGAGAGAATTCAGGGCTTCCTGCTTTTTCAAATTCCTGACCTAAATCCACTATTAAGAGTATGCTTAACCAACCAATAAATAGGAATACTACAGCAATCATTCTAAAAGCGAGAAAACCAATTGTCAAACTTTTATTAAATCTTTTTAATAATGAATACAGGACAATGGGAATACTAGCATAAATAACAGCTAAGATAAATTGCATCAAAGCCCTAATTAATATTGGGGTTGCATTTTTAGAAATCGCAGGAAGGTTATTCGGCTCGTCTATAACTGCATCTACACTTAGAATCCCCACAACTATACTAAGTATTAATAATACACCAATTGCAATTGATTTTTTTTTGATTCCGTTCATCATATTTTCGTTTAATAAATTTCGCGAATTATGTTTTAAATAATCAATTTCAATTATTTAAAATTAGGTCATAATTCAACCACAAAAATAGGATGACGTAACTTTTAACTTATTGACTTAAGTTAAGAACTCAAGTTATTTTTTCATCAACCTCTTTCTAATTCGACTCAAAGATTCTGGTTGGACTCCTAAGTAGCTCGCTATTTGATATTGAGAAGCTCTTTGCATTAGATTCGGTCTTGTTTTTAGCATATATAAATATCGCTCTTCAGGGCTAGATGTTTTAAATTCAGTAAACGTCTCTTGATTTTTTGTCAGTATAACTTCTGCGATTATCCTTGATAAAGATTCTAATTGTGGGTACTTGCTATACATTTCTTTTTCCAAAGCTGGATTGCCAACATTGACTACAGTATCTTCAATACATTCTAAGTAATACTTAGAGGGTATTGATTTTGCATAATTGGCTGGTGTAACAATTTGTTCTTCGGTATAAAATTCAATTGTTTTTTCTTCTCCATCTTTTAAAAAATAACTCCTAATACAACCTTCTAATATGAAATAACATTCATTTGAAAAACCACCTTCTTTAAGTAAAATGTCTCCCTTTTTATAACTTTTGAAAAACGCACTTTCTTTAATAGCGTTCGCTAACTCTTTTGTAATTACAGTATATTTTGAGAGGTACTCTATTATTTGTTTTTCCATAATTTTTATTCCATCTAATTCTTTATTGTGTATAATATTGAATGCTATCCTATTGGTAGGTAGAAGTTGCAAAAGAACTACAAGATAACAAACCTTAGAAAAATATTCAATACTTATCCTTTGTTTATCTTTAAATTTATAAAGCTACAACTTAGTCGCTTCTCTGCATTGGTTAAACCTTAACTTTCGGAGCACTATGATATGTACAAAGGAGTAGTTATCAGTCTTTCATTGGGAGTTGTCCCCCCTTCTCCTAACCAGATTTGCTTATTTTCTTCCATAAGAAAAACGGTAGCTTATAAAGTTGGAAACTACAAGATTTTGACAAACAAGAAATAGATAAAAAGAAAATTAAACAGATATTCCTGGTTAAAGTTGTAAGCAGGGAGAATTGTTAGGTATATACTATGAATAAAAGAAACTACCCACCATCAAGATAAGACAACATAAAACAAGGAATGTTTTTAGGCTTAATACTGGTTATAGTAATATTAGCTATTGAAGGGCTTAAAAGTTTAGGTGTGATATAAAAATTACAGGTGTTTTACAGTAAAGATTTTAAGTATTTACACCTATTTGCTAGTGTTAAACACCTAACAAGACTGACTTGACTTGACTTTTGCTTATTTTTGTAAAAAAAATAATGGAATTAAGTGAGCTAAATAATTTAATCAAAAGCATTTCCCCAGTAACAAATTTAAAAGATTCTAAAATTATTTTCGACAACCTTTTAGGATATATTTCTCATAAAAACGAGTTAAATGATAATGAAATAAATATTTTAAATTCATTATTCTTATTGAATTCACACATCAGAAAGTTAGAAAATCAAGACACATCTTTACCTTCTTTATATACTAAATTTTCTACAAAAGCTGGACTAGCATTGAGAAATATATTGGCTGAGAATATATAGGTTACATTAATATTGTAGTGTGTTTTATTAATTTATTAGGATAGTATTTATTAACTAATAAAGAAATGAAAAAACAAAATAAATTATAAATATGTTAGAGTTTATCTTATCAATAATTTTCATTGGAATTATTTTATACTTTTTTAATCGTTATCAGAATAAAAAACAAGAAGAGTTAAGAAATCAAAACCTTAAACGATATGAAAAGTTTAGAGAATTCATTAAGGACTATGATAAAACTATAGAAGAATTAAAAACTGCTCCAGTTAAGAAGGTTAATTATACTTTAAGTGTAATCATGCCTAAATACGGCCTTATGCTACCTTTACTAAAATATAAAGAAAGAATAAATAACTGGGATGATACAATAAAAGGCTTAAAAGACCTAGACGTTAATTTAATAAAAAGTAATGTCAAAGATATTGAAAAACGTTTTTTTCTTATCGATAAATATGGCGAAGTTTCAGGTGATAAATTGTACAATCATGACTACTTTATTGGAATGACTGAAGAGATGCTAATCGATACTAAAGGATTTCCAACCAAAAAAGAAAAAGAAGAATTAAAGACAAAAACTAAGTTAATCTATATATATGGAAACAAATCATCAGGCGATGTTTTCACCTTTGTAAATGGTTTATGTGAACGATATATAGATAGATAAGAAAAATATATTAGATTTCAGAACTTAAATCGAAACATTTATTAAGGAGTATTAAAAATATAGGAATTAAAACTTTAATACTAATTATTATATAACAATCTTAACTTTATGAATAAAGAAGAAAAAATTAAAATTATTTTAGAACGACATCCTAAATATAGAAATTGTTCCATAACCAAAGACTTATTACCAAAACTTAATATAGAATATTGTATAACGAATAATAGCACTAAGACATCAAAGCTATATCTTGAATATAACGATAAAAAATCACCAAATGTAAATTTAGATATAATCAACAATTACTCTGAACAGTATAAAACACTAATGAAAAGTAAAAAAAATTTAGAAAGTAAACTTTTAGACTTTTCAATAATATTAATTATTCCATATACTGATTTTAACGTAAATTTTGTAAACAATCATATACCTATGGGATTTTTATATACTGACCTAACAGATCCCTTAGAAATTGGTTTTTTTCATCCAACCTCTAAACGTTTAATATATAAAAGTGATTATGATGGTGGTATAATGGATTTTTCAAGTGGGTTTATTGACGAAAAAGATTAATTTTTTGAAATGGATTGTTTTTAGATTTAATACTGGTTATAGTAATATTAGCTATTGAAGGGCTTAAAAGTTTAGGTGAGTTGTAAGATATACTAAATTTTCTATAAAGAATTAAGCTCTTAGTATTATTAAGTCAAGCTAGAAATATTTAAATAAAACTGGATAAGATGAAAAAATCTCCCCAAATAAAACAAGGCAATATTCAAATCACAGAAATAATAAAAGAATATTTAGACTGTAAAACAGATTATTCTATTTTAATAAATGGTAAACATGGTATAGGAAAAACATATTTTTATAAAGAAATTCTTTCACCTGAAATACAAAATATAAATCTACCACAAAATGCAGCAGTAAATTACAAACCTATTTACATATCATTATTTGGACAATCAACTATAGAAAGCATTAATGATAGCATTTTTCTAGAAATCTATCCAATACTAAAAAATAAAAAACTGAAAATTGGGTTTGGCTTAGGAAAGTTATTTATTAAGAATATTATAAAATTAAACGATACTGACTTAAATGATATTTCTACTAATGCAAAAGCAGAAGTGCAAAACCTAGAGGAATTAGTCATATGCTTTGATGATTTAGATAGAATGGATGAAGCTTTATCCCAAAAATCTTTTTTTGGATATGTTAATACACTAGTTGAAAACTATGGCATAAAAGTAATTATTATAACGAGTGAAGAACACATCGAACTTGCTTCTTTATTTAAAGATAAAGTGATTGGCATTAACTTACAATACACTCCAAACTATAATCAAGTTTTAAATAATATAATTAATGATATTTACAAAGATGAAAAGGAGTACCTTAAGTTTCTTGATATAAATTCTAGCTTAATTCTTAATTATTTAAAACTAAATAACTACAATTTAAGAAGTTTAAAATTTGCATTAGAGAAGTATAGAAATATATATTCATCCCTAGTAATAAATTTGGCAAATGAAAAACTCAATGATAAAACTAAAAATCACATAATATTATCTATATTAAAATTCACTTTAGAGATTTCATTTGATTATAAAATTGGAAATATTAATATTACCAATTTTGATGTTATTAAAAATCTATATACAGATTCATATACTAATTTAAGTAGTAATAAAATTATAGACCTCAAGGAAAAGGAGAAATTTGAATTTATTTTTTGGAAAAAATATAAACTAAAGGAAAAAAGTAATTTTTATAACTCAATATTTAATTATGTTTCTGGACAAAGTCATTTAGATATTTTAAAAGTTATTAATGAAATAAAGTTAGAATTAAATATTTATAACGGGATTATTGATAAAAATGAAATTTTATTTATTGAGCTATCATACCCTTTATGCTTAAGTTTATCTGATCAAGATTATAAAAACAATTTAAATGAATTACTTGAAACAGCATATAAAGGTGATATAAAATTAAATCGTTATCCTGAACTTTTATTACTTGTTTTAAGGTTTGATAATTTACTAGAATTAGACCTTAATAGTTTATTGTCTAAACTTAAAAATGGTGCTAAAAAATCATCTAAAAAAAGTACATATAACAATTCATTCAATCGCTCAAAGAAAATTAGAAATAATTTTTTGGATACAGATTTCACCTTATACAATGAATTATTTACGTATTGCAAAAAGTTGAATGATGAGATTTTTGATAGTGGAAATGATTATCAATTAAAACAGTTATTTAATTATTTAAAAGATGACGTATATAACTTTAGAAATCAACTAGACGAAAGCTATAAGAACTATAAAGACACTCCATTTTGGCAAAATTTTAACCTTGATGAGATATATAAAGTTATTATGAACTATGATAGAAATAATATAGTTCATCTTATACATTACTTTAAAAACAGATACAAAAATATTGACTCTTTTACATTTGATAAATTAACTGAAAACGAATATTTAAAAGAGTTAATTATTAAAATAAACGAACCTGAATCTAGAAATGAAAAAACGATAGATAATTCATTATT
Organism: Flavobacteriales bacterium; assembly: GCA_025210295.1. Lineage (NCBI taxonomy): Bacteria > Pseudomonadati > Bacteroidota > Flavobacteriia > Flavobacteriales > Flavobacteriales bacterium. The sequence goes on from JAOASC010000020.1 coordinate 138,673, forward strand.
AGATGAATTAACCAAGAGTATTCAAGCTTCAATAGATGTATTAATTAAGAATGACAACTAATTTAATATGAATATTTACAATTAGATTAAACTTGATTTGAAACAAAAAGCAGAATATTTATGGAGCCATGGAGAGTTTTTCTCTAGCAAGCAATTGGATAATTGCAAATATGTTTTCTATACTCTTCATGATTATTATATAGTTGTTAAACTAGAAAAAGAAGAAATTACCTCTATTCATCCATTTACTAAAGGTAAATACTTAGAGTATATGTTAGAGCAAGTTATTATAAATATTTAATTTATAGGTAATCTTCCTAAAATCATCATATTAATTTTTAAATTAAACCTAGCAATTTCATATTTTTCAAACAGATCATAAAAATATGTACTATTTAATTCAGTAAGTTTCACCAATAATTTGATATTTCTTTCAAACTTTTCACAATCCAATAATATTGATTTAGAGTCATCCAAATTTGTCTTTATACTTAAATCCAGTAAAGGATTAATAAATTCATCAATGATTACACTATTATAAACTTCAACTTCTTTATCTAAATTATCATATGTTAACAATAAGTTTAAATATTTAATTTTTATTGTTTCATCTATAGAATCATCAAGAGAAATTAATTTAACTTGGTCTAAAATATCAATTAATGTTTGACTAATAATCTTTATAAACTCATTTGATTTATCTTGAAAAGAATGCAAATTACTTAACAAGAATCGTTCTTCTTCTATTATTAATGTCAAATCCTTATGTATATCAAATATTATATTGTTTAACTCATTTTGTATTTTATCATCTATTAACACCCCATAAGACTCTATTAATTTTATTATGCTTATTTCATTTATTAACTTAATGAATTCATTTGCTTTTATTTCAAGGTTATTAGTATAACCTTTTTTTATATTATTACTATATCCTAATAAATTACCTGATAATATCCCTATATCTTTGATTGCATTTTCTAATGATGATAGAAATATATTTTTATACATTAAAGCTTGGCTATGTTTTTCATTTTTAAGTATCAACTTATCATTTTTACGTGTATTAAAATGAATCCAAATAGTAACAACTATGGCTAAAAAAGTTAATACACTTGAGATTATATCTGTGAAAGATAATTCAAAGTTAAAAGTAATTATAGATTCCATAGATTAAACAATTAAATGGTATATGTAAGGTTTATTTTTACTTCTATTATAGTTTATTTTACAACATAAACTCTTTTTATACTGAAAACTCTAATAATATTCATTAAATAAAAATTATATCCTTATGCTAGATAAAAAACAGAGAAATTGAATTAGCTGTTTCCTTAAGTCTTTTTATTAGGTCTTTGTCTTCTTCAGTAAACTTTATTTGTTCATTAGCATCTTTATTAATTTTGAAATGATTAGCCTTTTTAGAAAAAGTATTGTAAAGGTTTTTAAATAAGGTAATTTGCTCTTTTTCAAAAGTTCTTAAGTCATTATAAATAGAATCAATTACAGTTAATAATTCATTATACGTTAAATTTAATCTCTTAAGGCCTTTATCTAGTTCAAAGTAAGTATTAGCCTCTATTACTTTATCAAAATACACTTCAAATACTGTTATTTGATTCAAAACTTTTGCTCTAGAAAATTTCGAGTTATCAATAATATTTAAATTATCTAATTTTGTCCTTTCTCTTAAAACAATAAGTTCCTCTAATTTTTTTTCTGTTTGTTTTAACTTTTCTTTTAGCTGAGTGTTTTCATATTCTAAAGTATTAACTTTTTGTTCATTTATATTAGTAAGTTCTTTATTCTTTTTAACTAAGTTAGAAACATTTAACTTCAAATCTCCAATAGTTTCTTCTTTCCTTTTTAATTTTTCATTTGACTCATTCAGCCGTTTACTTAATTCTGTTTTTCTATCTTCAAGAACTTTTACCCTCTCTTGCCTTTCAAAAATCTCAGATTCCAACAATTCACGCTTAGATTCTTCTTCTTTTATTGTCGCAGATACACTAACTTTTAATTTTTTATAATCATTTAATAAATTAAAAAACCTATCATTATCAATTGTTTGTGTCTTTTCTATTATATGTTTCTGATTTATTCTCCATCTTTTATATTTTCTCGTTAACCAAAATGCTGCATTTCCGAATAGCGGCAACACAATAATAATTGTTCCAGTTGAAATCAAAGGCAAGTATAATGCAGACCAGCAACTAAATATTCCATTATTGGAATCTAAAATATATTCTAACTTATTTTGTTGAAGTACTTCTTCACTAACAAATAATAGAATTGTAAAAAACTTCCAGTTAGAAACTACCCATGAGATTATGAAAGTAGCATATAATGGGCTGTTTACTTTTTCATAGATACTTGTTTGCACACTAGTTTTGTAATCGTTGAAGTCCATAATTAAAAATATTTTTTATCAGATCTATTAAATTTCATTTTATGATGAGGATAATCTCGTTTGTATTTACTTATGTGATTCTCATAAACAAAACCTCTATCATCTAATACATTCATAGGTATGAGATAAATATCTTTTGTTTTACTAGGGCAATCTCCTACACCAAGAAATAAAAAAGCACTAACCCCTATTTTATCAGCATAATCTTTATATTCTTTAATTTTATGAAAGACTATAGTTTCTTTAGTTTTTGAATCTATTATATATTTATTTAAATCCAGTTTACCGTTTTTAAATCTTGACCTGTACTTGCATTCTATTAAAGTTTCAGTACACTCTTTAGTGTCATTATCTGTATACGATATATGAAGGTCAGGTGCTTTGTTAGAGTTTGGATAAGCTCCCTCATGGTACTTATCACCTCTCCATTCTAAAAACTCTAACCTGGTATCTTTTTTAATATTTAAAAGTTCTACAATCTGTTTTTCAAACAAATCACCTTTTTCTTTATTAATTTCTTTTTCCGTTTTAATCGGATTTATTTCAGCTGGTCCAGATTTAGATGGTTCAGCATTTTTATCTTGTTTTTTTTCTCTAAGAATCAATCTAAAAAAAGACTCATTTACATCATTTTTAAACAAAACATACTTGCTGTATTTATTTTCCCTCAAATAAAATAAAACAGAATAATACCCAACTGGAACAATTAATATTTTAATTAAAAATAGAATCATTTATGCATCTTGTAAATAGCTGCAAAAGTAGGTTTTAGGATTGTTTTTTAAAATAGGTATTTACACCTATGTAATAATGTTAAACACTTATTCCAGCCTATTTCATTGATATTTTCGCTATTTTTAACAAAACTTTTTAAGAAAAAAAACTTCACTTATAAGTAAAGTTTATAAATTTGTAACACATCACATCTAAATGCAGTATAATTTAACAAAGAGTAAGGAGCTTAGTGGTGATGAGGCTTCGATTTACTTGGTTAACACAATAAATAAAAATGAAGAGGAAATCTGTTTATTTACAAACTTTATAGAACAAAACATTGATAATTTTAAATTTGAAATTGAAGATATATTAATAAGACTAAAAACTATTGGAACTGTTACAGGAGCGAGAGAACAATTTTTCAAAACAAAAGAAGGCTTTCCTGGAGACTTCGTTTGTGCTTTGTATGATAACCCTAATTCTAACTTAAGGCTTTATTGCATAAGATATGGAAAAAACCTAATAGTAGTTGGAGGAGGTGGGCCTAAACCCAAAAGCATAAGAGCATTACAAGAGTCAGAAATATTAACAAAAGAAAATTATTTATTAAGAGAATTATCTAATAAAATAGAAGAGTATAGAAGAGATGGTCTACTATGTTTTACTGAAGACTATTATGATTTTGAAGGATGTTTAACTATAGAATGAAATGAAATGAAAAATAAAATGAAAAGTAAAGATTCAATAATTGGTAAATTATTGAAAGATATTCCTAGTTCTAGATCAGAAAAAGTTAAAAAGAAAATGTTATTAGCTTCTAAAATTTCTGAAGGAATGGCAAAAAAAGGATTTAAAAAAGTAGATTTAATGAAAGCAACTGGTCAAAAAAATCCTTCTGTCATTACAAAATGGTTATCTGGAACTCACAATTTTACAATTGACACTTTATTTGAAATTGAAGAAGCTTTAGGAATTGAATTGGTTAAAATAGACAATCAAACTAAGGTTGTTACTAATGAGTCTAATATTATTTCTAATACAAATATATTTATAGGCTATAAAAGGAGACAATATTCACCTGGACACCTTATAGAAAACAACAATAACAACAAAAGAATAGTTCATTATCATGCAACAGGAACAACAGACTAAAAGAAGTCTCAAATATAAGTTAGCCAATATTGAGGTATTAGAGTCTTATATAAAAGCACCTCAGAAAGCTTTACCTAATTTTAATGATTTCAGCTTCTCTTTAGATATTCAACATCAATTAAACCAAGATTCTGAAATTATATATGTAATTACTGAAATAACAGTTTTTCACTCATCGGATAAAGAAAATTTAATTGGAAAATATAAATCTAATTGTGTCTTTAAAATTCCTCAAATAAATGATTTTTTAGATAAGGAATTAAATTTACCTGAAAATCATCTTACAACATTGAATTCAATATCATATTCTACTACAAGAGGAATGATGTTTTCTGACTTTAAAGGTACTTTTTTGCATCAAGCAATATTGCCGATTGTTCCACTTGATTCATTTAAGTTAGTAAACGATAAAGAATAAATTACCAATTAATTTTACTCAACTTATCTTCTACCCCTTTATTACTCAATTTAATATAAATCATTGAAGTATCTATTTTCTTATGCCCCATTAAAGTTTTAATAAGCATAGGATCATTAGTTTTTGAAGCTAATAAAGAACCAAAAGTGTGCCTACCTATATGAGAACTCATTTTTTTATGCACTTTTGCTAAGCTGCTTATTGTTTTTATTGCTCTATTAAAATATCCTTCTGTATGAATAGGGAATAACTTATTGTTTTCACACTCTTCATTAATATATTTTAAAATTAATGGTATAGACTTTCCTCCAAATAAATTGTGCAAAGGCATATTGTTAATAGATGTGTTAACCTTTATCATTTTAAAAGATAAATAAACTTCATTTTCTGAAACAAAATCAAAATTAGATATTTCTAAATTTTGATAATCAGAAAACCGTAATCCTGTATAACAACTAAACAAAAACTTATCGAGTATAGGTTGTAAATGCTCTTTACCTTTTAAATCAACATTTTCAAATTCCTTTAATTCAGCTTCTGTTAAAAACTCTCTTTTGGATTCTTCTGTACGTATTTTAAAAGCATTATAAGGATTATTATCAGAAGTCATTAATTTGTTGTTTATAGCTCTTCTTATATAACTCTTAATTAATGCATGATATTTAGATTTAGTATTTTGCTTCAACTTTCTTTCATTTGATAAATAGTAATCAAAATCTTCTATGAAAGACAAAGTTAATTTATCAAAACTAAAATCTCCTCCTGCCCATTCCTGGATAGTATCCAATTTATTTAATTGATGATGAATTGTTGCATTACCTAAATCATTTCTTCTCCCTATTTCTTCTCTGCAAAACTTTATAAAGGTGTCTTTA